>JBBFMH010000088.1:0-6346 GCA_037478615.1 Hydrogenothermaceae bacterium | reverse complement strand
AATACTTTACAAAGAAAAAAGACAGCTCAGAAGTTGAAAAGGTTGAGATAAATATAAATGTAAAAGACAAAACTGCTGTAAAAGAAGCTGTTAGAGTTGCTACTGTTTTAGCTGAAGCCCAAAACTTTACAAGGGATCTTGTAAATGAACCTGCAAATGTGATTAATACGGTTCAATTTGCTAAGATTGCAGAAGACCTTGCAAAACAGTATGGATTTGAGATAAAGGTATACGATGAAAAAGAGATAGAAGAGATGGGAATGGGTGCTTACCTTGCAGTTGCAAAAGGTAGTGAAAACCCCCCAAGATTTATACATCTAACTTACAGACCAAAACATTCTAAAGGTGAGTACGCAGTAGTAGGTAAAGGTCTTATGTTTGATAGTGGTGGATTGAACATTAAAACCGGAGATTTTATGAGGTGGATGAAAACAGATAAATCCGGAGCTTGTGCTGTGTTGGGAATATTTAAAGCCATAGGAGAGTTAAAACCTGATATTACTGTTCACGGTATCGTTGCAGCAGCAGAGAATATGCCAAGTGGAAAAGCATACAGACCTGATGATATTTTGAGAGCTAAAAACGGTAAAACTATAGAGGTAGGCAATACAGATGCAGAGGGAAGATTAACACTTGCAGATGCACTCTCCTATGCAAGCGAGCTAAAACCAGATGCCATCATAGATATGGCAACTTTAACCGGAGCCTGTGTTATAGCTTTAGGAGAGTTTACAGCTGGGGTTATGGGTAATAATCAAAAACTTATAAACGAAGTTTTATCTGTATCACAGGATACGGGAGAGTGGATGTGGCAACTTCCTTTCAACGATAAACTCAGGGAGCAGATAAAGGCGCCTCATGCAGATGTCTATAATGTAGGAACAACGAGATACGGTGGAGCAATAACTGCTGGACTGTTTTTAGAACATTTCGTTGACCCTAAGATTCCATGGGTTCATATAGATATTGCCGGACCTTCTCACCACACATCTGGTTGGTATTATCATCCAAAAGGGGCGACCGGTATTCCTGTAAGAACAATAACAACTTTATTGCTAAAAAAGGCAAATTACATAAAATAGATATAAGGTGATAACATGAGTTTGGCTACAATAGACGAAAAAGTTTTAAAAGAGATGGAAAAGTATGAGATCAGAAATTTTGCAGATATTATAAGGGTACTTTTAGACCATCCAGACTGGCTAAACGAGCTTAGAAAGATGATACTAACTTCTGAACTACTTGAACT
The DNA here is from genome assembly GCA_037478615.1 of Hydrogenothermaceae bacterium. Lineage (GTDB taxonomy): Bacteria > Aquificota > Aquificia > Aquificales > Hydrogenothermaceae > JAOABC01. Next base: position 5,097 of record JBBFMH010000088.1, on the reverse strand, counting down.
TCCAAGGAAAATGGAAGAGGTTTTACAAAGATTAGATAGGTTAGAGACTAAAGTTGATAAAATAGAATCTGATGTTGAAGTCTTAAAGCAGGACGTAACTGTATTGAAGCAAGATGTAAACGTACTAAAACAGGACGTAGCTGTATTGAAGCAAGATGTAGCTGTGTTGAAACAGGATGTAGAAATATTAAAACAGGATGTAAATACTCTCAAAAAGGATATGAACTATATGAAAGGAGAGTTTGGTAGATTTAAAGGAAAGGATTTTGAGAGAACGGTTAAAGAGAAATATCCTGCATATTTTGGAAAAGTTGTAAGAAAATCTAAGCTTATAGGTTGGGAGAAGTTAGCTGAACTTATAGATGACTCTGAGGAAGAAGGTGTTATTTCTGAAAAAGAGAGAAATGATCTGTTTGACCTTGATTTTGTGATATACGGAGAGTTAAAGGAGAGCAAAAAACCAGTATATCTTGCCGTGGAAGCAACTTACTCTCTGTATAGAGATGATATAGATAGAGCATTAAGTAGAGCCGATTCTCTCTATAAAATTTTAAAAACAGAGGTTATTCCTACTGTTGTTTACGTTGAAAGTTCAGAGGATTTAGAAGGTTATGCATCTGATAAAGGAGTTTTAACTTTGAAAGTTTCTTATTGACAATAGGGGCTTAAAGCCCCTTTTTATAGTGATTAGCTCTCTGAAGGAACATCATGGACTACCACATTTTTACCTGCGTATCCAGTCATTATGTTACATGCTACTTGAGTTCCAGATCCAGCAGCACAGGCATACATCGTACTTACTCCTGCCAATAATCCGGCAACATATAAGCCGTCTTTTGCTCTGCTCTCTTCATCTACTTTTATCTGAATTTTACCCGGTCTGGGAGACTTTTTGTTTTCAACTATCTCTACACCTTCACAATCTATATCAAAATTGTGAAAACCTGTAGCAAGGACAACGTAATCTGCTTTAAACTCTTTACCGTCTTCTGTTATTACAGTAAAATCCCCCTTGTTTCCACTGACCTTTACAACCCTTCCAAAGATGATATCAACGTTTCCATAACTTTTAGCCTGCTCTCTTAGATCATCTAAAGCCTTTCTTCCAAGTGTTCCCTTTTGTATTCCCGGAACATTATTTAACATAGCTTTTAAAAGATCAGAAGATTGATTGTCGATTACTAAAAATCTTTTATTTTCTGCCCAATTAAAATGTCCCTTCATAGAGGCAAGGGTTAAAGCACAGGATAGGCCAGATACACCACCACCTACTATAACAACATCATACTTCATCTGTTAACTACCTCCGGCTTTTTTATTTTAAATAAATTTAATGTGTTACTATAAACAGTATCCTCTAACCTTTCCAAATCAATATTCAAAAACTGGGAGACAAACTCATAGGTATATCTTATGTTTGATGGTTTATTTTTCTGACCTCTCACTTTTTGAGGGGATAAATAGGGACTATCTGTCTCTAAGAGAAGTCTATCTAAGGGAACATATCTTAACATCTCTCTTAAGTTGTCTGCTTTAGGATATGTTACATTTCCGGCGAAAGATATGTATAATCCGTTATCTAAAGCTGTTTTCAACAGATTGTGATCTCCACCAAAACAGTGCATAACTCCATTATCTATACTCTCTGATTTGATAATTTCTTCTGTTTCTCTATTCGCTTCTCTACTATGAATAATTACAGGTAGGTTGTATTTTTTTGCTAACTTTATCTGCATAAAAAAGTATTTATACTGATTTTCTTTTGAGGCATTATTTCTGTAAAAGTCAAGCCCCATCTCTCCAACGGCAACAACTTTTTCACTCTTTAACAGATTTTCTAAGCTTCTTATACTACTTTCATCTATTCTGTCAGCTTCATAAGGATGGTATCCTATCGCAACATAAACATTTTCAAATTTTTTTCCTAAACTTAGAGCCTTAGGGATTTCATCTTCATCACAACCTACTGTTAAAAGTATACTAACTTCTTTTACAGACTCCTGTAAATCATCAGAATCTATCATATCAAGATGACAGTGGGTATCTACTAACTTTATACTCATCTATAAATTACGCTGGAACAGGTAGTTCTGCTGGAGGAACTTCCGGAGATGAGGAGTCTGATATTACATTTAAGTTTTCAAATTTTCTACATCTATTTAAAACCGGAACATTATACTCCTGTAAGATAGCAAACATCTCTTCACAACTTATTGTCTCTTTATCAAGAAGTAGATTCACTACTGCAACCACCGCATCTCTATACTCTTCAACTATGCTTTTTGCCCTGTAGTAAGCCTCTCTCAATATTTTATTTACCTCTTCGTCTATCTTTCTTGCCGTTTCTTCACTTATCTGAGGGCCTTGGTTTCCTAAGAAAATTCCTCCACTTCTATTAGTTGAAACGTGGATAGGACCTATCTCGTCACTCATACCCCAGGAAGCTACTATCCTGTATGCAAGCTCTGTTGCTCTCATTAAGTCATTCTCAGCCCCGGTTGTTATACCATCTTTTCCGTAGAAAACTTCCTCTGCTGCTCTTCCACCAAACAGCTGAAGTATCCTTGCCATTAGGTCTTTCTTAGAGTATAGATGTCTATCTTCTTCCGGTAGATTTACGGTTACTCCTAAAGCCATACCTCTTGGTATGATAGAAACTTTGTGTAGTGGGTCTGCCTCTTCGAGCATAACACCCACTATAGCATGTCCAACCTCATGATATGCTATCTTCTCTTTTTCCTTAGGAGTGATTGCCATACCTTTTCTTTCAAGACCCATCATAATCCTATCTAATGCATCCTCAAATTCCTTCATTCCTACCTTTTCTCTCTTCCTTCTTGCAGCAAGTAAAGCGGCTTCATTCACAACATTGGCAAGGTCTGCTCCAGAAAATCCTGGCGTTCCTTTGGCAATTGTTGCAAGATCAACATCTTCATCTAACGGAATGTTCTTCTTCTTTATATGTATCTGTAAGATGGCATATCTTCCTCTAACATCTGGTTTTGGAACAGATATCTGTCTATCAAATCTTCCAGGTCTTAAAAGAGCAGGGTCTAAGATATCAGGTCTGTTTGTTGCAGCTATAACTATAATTCCCTCGTTTGAATCGAAACCATCAAGCTCAACAAGTAGTTGGTTTAAAGTTTGTTCTCTTTCATCATGTCCACCACCAAAACCAACACCTGTCCTCGCTCTACCTACTGCATCTATCTCATCTATAAATATGAGACATGGAGCATGTTTTTTTGCAGTTTCAAACAGGTCTCTAACTCTTGCAGCACCAACACCTACAAACATCTCAACAAAATCAGATCCAGATATGGATATGAATGGAACACTTGCTTCTCCAGCTATTGCTTTTGCCAGCAATGTTTTACCAACACCTGGATCTCCGTACAAAAGGATACCTTTCGGCGCTCTACCACCGAGTTTTTGATATCTTGCAGGGTCTTTAAGATACTCGATGATCTCTTTTACTTCTTCTTTAACTTCATCTATTCCGGCAACGTCATCAAGTCTAACATTAGGTTTTTCTTCAAGGTAAAGCTTACCTTTACTTTTTGCAAAAGAGAATGCTCTGTTTGCTCCACCTCCGGACATCTGTCTCATCATAAATATCCAAAGTCCAATAAACAGTAGTATAGGAAGCCATGCCACTAAAAATGTCATAAACCAGCCACCACTTTCTGTCGGTAGAACCTTAACACTCACACCATTTTCTGAAAGTATATCGTATAATTTAGAATAACCTTGCGGTATTACTGTTTCTATCTTTTTACCTTCGTCTGTTGTCGCAGTTAGTTCCTCTCCTCTAACAACTACATGCTCAACCTTTTTCTCATTTACGAGATTCATAAACTCTGTGAATGTAACTTTGTTATCAACAATCTGCCTTGATCCAAATATGTTGAAAGCAAGGATCATCGCAGCACCTATAAGAAACCATATAAAAATACTTTTTGATAGTTGCAACTTCATACCTCCTTAATCAACCTAAAGCAAATTACATTTTTAGATTCTTCTCTAACTGGGAAGAGTGCTGACCTTCTGTAGCCGCACACCCATAATATTTTATCACCAAAAGCTAAAATTGGTATGTTATTCCTTATGGTTTTTGGTAATTTCATATCTATTAAAATATCTTTTACCTTTTTTTCTGTTTTATGACCAAAAGGTATCATTCTGTCCCCTTCTCTTCTATTTCTGACTATAAACTCCTCTGCTTCTAAATCAAAACACACAACATCATTACATTCCTTTAATTTCATTACATCTACTTTATTTGTTTTAAAAGATTCTATCCACATCCCAGCTTCTTTTATATAGACTTTCTCACCAACTTTTAATTTATACAGAAAACCAACTTTTTCCATATCATTGACAGATTTAATGAGTATATTCTCACCGTCATATACCAAAACATATTCAGAAGATAGTTTTATGTATCCATTTTTCTTCGGATTTTCAATAAATTCAAGGATATTCTTCAACTTTTGGTAAGAGATGATCAGGCCTTTCTTCTCACAAAATTTCTGTATTACTCTGTACTGTAAAGCTTTATTTAAAGTTTTTAAAAAGTTGTAAGGTATGTACTCTGTCTTAATCTCCTTTAAAATCTCCTTTACTTTACTATCAAAGTAGTTCTCATCAACATCCAAAAAGTATGACATACGTTCTAAGGAGTTTTCTAAGGATTTATTTATATCTTTCATCACAGGGATAACTTTAATTCTTACTCTATTTCTGAGATATCTTTCAGAGAAGTTTGAGACATCTGTTATATAATCAAGATCATTATCTTTACAGTATTTTAGAATCTCCTCTTTTGATACATAAAATAATGGACGGATAACTTTATCTGATTTTGGTCTAAAACCTCTCAACCCTCTCTTATTACCTTGAATGAACCATAAAGTCATGGTTTCAGCTAAATCTGAAAGATGATGGGCAGTAGCTATTTTGTTGAAACTTTCCTTCTTTGAAACCTCTTCTAAAAATTTATACCTTTCCTGTCTTCCAACATCCTCAATGGACTTTTTTAACTCTTTGGCTATCTTTCCAATATCGGCTTTTTTAGTAAATACGGGAATGTTATGA
>JBBFMH010000087.1:0-6429 GCA_037478615.1 Hydrogenothermaceae bacterium | reverse complement strand
GTGGGAACACCTGGAAGAGTTAGGGACCTTATAGAAAGAGGTTATCTGAAACTTGATAATGTTAAAACTTTTGTCCTTGACGAAGCAGATAGAATGTTAGAGATGGGATTTATTGAAGATATAGAGTTCATCATGTTTCAACTTCCGGAAGATAGACAAAATCTATTATTTTCTGCTACTATGCCAAGAGAGATTTTAGAGCTTGCAGAAGAATTTTTAAAACCGGATTACGAAACGATAAAAGTTAAGCCAGATGAAGTTACTGTGGAAAAAATAAAGCAGATGATATACAGAGTAAACTCTTCTGACCTTTATAAAACATTAAAGAACATACTTACAGAAAACAGTGCTGAAAAGATTATCATCTTTACCCAAACTAAACTTGAAGCAGATGAGGTTTCCAAAGATCTAAGAAGAGATGGATTTAACGGAGAAGCTATCCATGGAGATTTTAGTCAAAATAAAAGAGAGGCTGTTTTAAGGAAGTTTAGAACCGGAGAACTTAAAATATTGGTAGCTACAGATGTTGCAGCAAGAGGATTGGATATAAAAGGAGTTGAACTTGTTATAAATTATAGACTTCCGAGAGATGTGGAAAGCTATATCCACAGAATTGGAAGAACAGGAAGAGCAGGTAGAGAAGGAACAGCTATCTCTATTATGACTCCAGATCAGGATAAATTATTTGCACAGATACAGAAAAAGATAGGTAAAAGTTTGGAAATTATAAATCTATCTTCAGAAAACATACAGCAAGAAAAAAAGCAGTTTAGAAAACAGTCTGCTTCAAAAAGAAGATTTACCTCTAAAAGATAGACTGAACTCCTCCCTTATGGGAGGTTTTCTTTAGTTGAATCGTAGATGATAACTTCCGTATTTAAAGGAACTAAATCAAAAATTCTCTCAATGTCCTCGTTTCTCATAACAACACAGCCATAACTTATATTCATTCCAACGCCTTTTTCACTCTTTTTACTTGTGCCATGTATCATATACTCACTCCCGTTTAATCTCATAGCTCTACTGCCAAGTCCATTTTCTGGATTTCCGTATGGAACTACTGGTGGAAGATTTGGATTATTTTTTTTGGCACTTGGAGGGACTACCCAATCCGGATTTACCCTTTTCTCTGTTATCTTATATACACCTAAAGGTGTAGGATAATTTTCATCTCCTGTCCCAACCGGGAAGGTAATTATATACAATTTTCCATCTTCTACATATGGTAAAAATAAACGCTTTCTGTGTGTATCAACATACACTTTCCCAATTTTAAAATTTTTGGATAATTTAAACTTTAAATCTACCTTTATTATCTGACCTTTTTTTAATCTAAATGGGTTAATGTCAGGATTTGCCATTTTTAACTCATAGTATCCTAACTTTAGATTATAGGCAACATCTACAAGATTTTTCTCTTTATCTACCTTGTAGTAATATACATCGCCAAAGGTTCCATCCGGATTTACTTCAAAGATTTCCAAATTTTTTATATAAAAATGATCTTTTAACTTAATAATTTTCTGATCATATCCATATATATTAATCTCGCTTGCAGACACTATATTAGTGATAAAAAATATAAAAACCAAAAAATATATGATTTTAATCATATCAGTGCTACTTATAAAAGTTATTTTTAACTTTAACGGAATAAGATTATACACTAAAAAGGAGGTGTTTACCATGGAAACTTATGTAGTTTTTCTCTTAGCTTTTACAGTTGCAATGTTAGCTTATGTTGTGTATTTTGTGAAAAGGGCAAAAGAAGAAGTGTCTGGAAAGATTGAAGAAATCTCATGTAAGGTTGATCCATTAGTTCAAAAGATAAGTGGTGAAAAGTATGTATGTAAAGAGGACCACATTGAGTTTGAAACAAAGAAAGATTGAACTTCATCGGTGGGAAAAATTCCCACCTACTTGCATATTGAGAATGTATTAAATTCATTATTTGTTTCTACATTTAGTCTGAGGTTGTAAGCCTGACATAGTTTCTTTACTATAGCAAGACCTATCCCCATTCCTTCTGTTGTTCCAGACTCATCTTCCCTGTAATAAATATCAAAGATTTTCTTTTTATCTTTTATAGGATTTCCCGTGTTCTTTATAATAAAACAGTTTTCGTTTATCTCTATATGAACTTCTCCGTTTTGATAGTTGTATTTTATGGCATTATCTATCAAATTTGATAGTACTACCTTCATATCATCTTTATTGGCAAAAACTTTAAGGTTGCTGTTTTCGGTCAAATCTATGGTGATATTTTTCAATTTAATGCTTGTTTCAAACTTTTCTAACAACTCTTTTACCAATGTGTTAATATCTACTTCTTCTTTTATAGTGGGTTTTTTTGCCGATATATAATTTAAATTTTTTATAAGAGTTTTTATATATTCCACATTTTTCTCTATATTATCAAGATTTTTGGATTTACACTCTCCTTTTTTCTTTATAAGGTATAAATTCGTGTTTATAACAGATATCGGCGTTCTTATATCATGGGATACAATCTGTATAATCTGTTTCAATTTATCTTCACTTTCTTTTATAGGTTTTAGTAATCTTCCGAAAACAAGGTATCCGAGAAATCCAGAAAGAATAATCACCATTATGTCAGATAGAATTATGGAAAGTTTTAATTTTTTAAGCTCATTTTCAATGGTGTTTTCTCCTACTCCTAAATCTATTTTGTAATCTTTGTATTGAGTAGATATCAATATATATCCTTCTGGTTGGCTTTTTTTATAGAAACTCACAATACCATCTTTATCGTAAACACACAGTTTTTTTTCCTGAGAATGAACACAGATAAATGTTCCCTCAGGAATGTTTGTAAGGAAAAGGCTCTTTATCTGCAATCCATATATATCAAGTAAACCTGTTATCTCTGGAATTTGCTCTTTTAACCTATTTTCTATCTCAGTTATCCTCTGCTCTCTGTAAGAGAGATAGATAGAGTATGATAGAATTGAGATTATAATGAAAACTAAGAATATTAAAAATGCTATAAGTTTTAATTTTAATTTAGTAAAATCATCAATCTTCTTTATCAATTCTGTATCCTACACCAGAGATAGTTTTGATTATGGTCTTATCCTTATCACCTATAATTTTTCTCAAAAGTTTTATATGGGCTCTCATATTCTCTCCGGAAGGTTGTTGATCTTTTTCCCAACATTTTGCTGCCAAGACTTCCTGAGTTACTATTTTCCCCCTGTTTCTGAGAAGTTGCTCTAAAATACAGAACAGCTTTTGAGTTATATCTATCTCTTTACCATCTTTTGTTTTCACAACTCTCTTTGATATATCAACTATCACATCCCCTATCTCAATAGGGGGAATTTTTTTCATATCAACTCTCTTTCCTATTGCATTTACTCTGGCTATAAGTTCCGGTATCTCAAATGGCTTAACTATATAGTCATCTGCTCCTATTTCAAATCCTCGCAGCTTACTCTCCAACTCTCCTAAAGCTGTTAGCATTATTATGGGAGTTTCTATGCCTTTTTCTCTCATCAATTTTGCAACACTGTATCCGTCAATATAGGGAAGCATAATATCAAGTATCACTATGTCATAATTTAATCTTTCTATTAAATCAAGGGCTTCTCTACCGTCAAAAGCTGAATCAACTATATGTCCTTCAAGCTCCAATATCTCTTTTAGATTGTTGTTTAAATCTACGTTGTCTTCTACAATCAGTATTTTCATTCTCTCACCTTATTTATGTAGTTTTCTTTTATATATTTTATACAATCTTCCTTTGTTTTAAACTCTCCTTGAAGGTAAAGATTATTTATTTTATTAAGTATCTCTTTAAAAAGTGGTGAGGGTTTTAAACCTAAATCTATTAAATCTTTCCCAGAGATTATCGGTTTTTCTATCTTTTTTATTACATTTATAATATGTGATGATATATCATCGTCAGACAGAATAACTGTAAGTGCTACTATTTCTGGCTGTTGTTTTGATAAATCTACATAATTCTGGATGTTCTGTTTATCTAACCTTATAGTTTCAATGTATCTGTAAATCTTTTCAAGATTCTTTGCTTCTCTCTCAAAATGATAACTTTTCAGTATCTTATATCCTATCTCCAACGGTTTGTCAGAAATAAGGACTACAGAATAAAGGAATGTTTTATCTAAATCTTTATTGAATAGCTCTTTGAAAAGGTTTATACTGTCCTGTGTTTTTTGTAGTTTTCTTATCAAAAACTCCGATAAATTATCTATCCGGAATACATATGATAGGACTTTATACTGATCCATGAGTTTTAAAATATCAAAAACATTTTTCTCATTGAAAGTTAGTTCAAACTCAAGTTTCACCCTTCCCGGAGGTGCAAACTCCAATATATCTCTGCTGACGGCTGTTATCAGTAATTTTTCTGTTTTACCTTCAAGTTTAAAGTTAAATCTTCCTGCAAACCTTAAAGCTCTAAGTATCCTTATAGGATCTTCTATAAAACTTACAGGATGTAAAACCCTTACTCTTTTTTCCTTTATATCCCTTAATCCTCCAAAGTAATCTATAATTTTTCCAAAATTTTCTCCTGTAATCTCTATAAGTAGTGTGTTTATAGTAAAGTCCCTTCTGATTAAATCTTCTTTAACAGAAGCTATCTCTACCCTTGGATAAGCTCCCGGATAGTCGTAAACCTCTTTTCTTGCCGATGCAAAATCTATCTTTAAGCCTTCTTCTGTTTTAATATAACCTGTTAAAAACTCGGGATAGTAAAAATAACTCACATTTTTTAACTTACCATACTCTCTAACTACAACAGTTGCATCTCCTTCTATGAGGATATCTATATCAAGATTTTTTCTTCCCATAACAATGTCTCTTACAAACCCGCCAACTAAAAAAGCTCTAAATCCAAGTTTCTGTGATAACTGCCCTATCTCTCTAAAATGAGTGATAACACTCTGTGGAAGGCTTTTCTGTAAAGTTAGTAGATAACTTCTTTCCTTAGGTTTTACATTCCATACAATTTTTGAATCTTCTTTAAATAATGTCTTTAATATGCTCTTTCTGCTTACTATACCTATAAACTTTCCCTTCTCAACTACTGGAAATATCTCTTGGTCTGTTGATTTAAACAGTTTAACTATATCAAACAGATAACTATCAGCCGATAAGACTACACAATCTACTATAAAGTTATCTATCTTTTCACTTTCAAACCCATGTTTTAAAAGGTCTTTTACTACTTTGTAGTTTATCACTCCTTCAAATCTACCTACGTTATCCACTACAACATACATTGGAAAATGAGGTAGATTACTTATATATCCGACTGTTTCTCCGATTTTTACTGTGGGAACTCCAGTTTCGATCATCTCTTTTACCGTTAATTTTCTCTCAATCAGAATAAATTTAATGAAATTTACTATCTCTTCTACAGAGAAACCTTTTACCTTTGCAGCTGCTGCATAACTATGACCTCCACCCTCAAATACTGATAGAATTTTTGCCACATCTATACTATCACTCTTTGATCTGCCTATTATGTATAACTTACCTTTCTGTCCAACCACCACAAAGTAAGCATCTGTATTTTCTAATATTTTTATATACTTTAAAATTTTTGATATATCTTTTGAATACCTTCCTTTATAGTAAGATATAGCCACTTTAAGATTCCTAAACTCAACTATCTCCGTATTTTTCGTTATCTCTTCCATTACTGAAAGGTCTTGGATGTTAAATTTATCTTCTATTATCTTCCTAACAGTGTTTAAATCCACTTTAAACTTAAAGAGATACTCTAATGCTTTTATATCCCTTACTGTTGTACCTTTAAATTTTAGACTTCCAGTGTCTTCGTATATTCCGAGAGCTAAGATGGTGGCATCTTCGGAAGATAACTTTTTCTTCCTCTTTTTTATCTCTTCAACAACTAAAGTAGTTGTAGATCCAATCGGTTCTATATTGTGCTCTACATTTTCTGGAAAGGTTAAATTCTTTATATGATGGTCGTATATGATAATTTTTCCGGTAAAATCTTTTGGAAAGTCTTGACTGTCAGTTATGTATAAAACTTCCACTTTGGAAAAATCCAGTTCATCTTTCTTAACGGTCTTTTCCTTAAATATATCCTTAAACAGATTTAAAGCCTCTATAACAGATGAACTTAAGCTGTTTGGTAGCGCTATTTTAGCTTTTTTGTTCAGTAGTGTAATTCCGTATGCCGAAGATAGAGCATCAAGGTCTGAACCTTCCTGTAATAATACTACTTGCATTTTAAAACCTTTTTGATTATAATATTTACCTACCTTTTAAGCCCAGGTGGCGAAACTGGCAGACGCGCTATCTTGAGGGGGTAGTGCTCGAGAGGGCGTGTGGGTTCAAATCCCACCCTGGGCATCTTAAATCAATCTCCGGCTACTGTTAGGTTTTCTACTAAAATTGAAGGACTTCCTAAAT
>JBBFMH010000086.1:0-6450 GCA_037478615.1 Hydrogenothermaceae bacterium | reverse complement strand
CCTGAGCAGTTCCTGTTTTACCTGCATTTTTTATAGGGACTGTTGCCATAACTTTTGCTGTACCGTTTGGTCCATAAACCACTCTATACATCCCATACTTGACAGCTTCTACGTTATAACTTTTAAAATTATAACGTCTTATCACTTCTCTCTGTGAATGAATAAGTTTTTGTGTTTTGTTGTCAAAGTATGCTTTTAACAGATTAGGTTTTAAAACATATCCACCATTTATGATAGGAAGTATTATCTTTGTTGCCTCAAACGGTGTTATGGCGATATACCCCTGGCCTATACTTAAATTTACAGTATCTCCATGAAACCATCCTGTTTTAATAACTTTCCTTTTCCACTGTCTATCTGGAACTATTGCCGTTTTTGATTCTATATCCGGATTAAGCTTCTCACCTATACCAAATCCCCTTGTGTACTTTACAATATTATCTACTCCCAATTTAAGTCCAATTTGGTAGTAAAAAGTATCACAGGACATTTCCAAAGCTTGGGATACATCTATATAACCACATCCTCTCTTATCCCAGTTTCTATAAACATACTTTCCTATGTTAAACTCTCCTCTACTTAGTATCCGTGTTTGAGGTGTCAGCACACCTTCCTCAAGAGCAGCTATACTTACCAGAGGTTTATAGATAGAACCAGGAGGATACAATCCACTGAAAACTTTGTTAAGAAGGGGTTTATATATGTTAGATGTAAGATTTTGCCATTCTTCCTTTGTCATACCTTCATAAAACTTCTGTAAATCATATGTAGGGTAACTTAAAAGAGTGAGTATCTCATAACTGTTAGGATCAACTATAACAACAGCTCCTGATGGATTCCCTGATTGAACGAATGATTCGTATGCTATTTTCTGAAGTCTTATATCAATAGTTAGATACACATCATTTCCTTTCTCCGGCTCTTCTTCCCATAGTATCTTTTTCTGTCTTCCCATTGCATCTACTAACACAGCCCTTTTACCTGGCTTCCCACGTAATATACTGTCAAATATCCTCTCTACACCGGCTTTTCCTACCAACGTGTTCATATTAAGATCAGGATTTTTCTTAAGTTCTTTTTCAGAGGGATACCCAACATAACCTATAACATGTGGTAGATAATTTGCCTCTGGAGTGTAAATTCTCTTAGGGACAACATCTATATAAACACCATTAAATAGATAACTGTAATTCCAGAATGTTTTCATCTGTTGGGTTGATAAGCTTTTTTGAATTACAAGTTGAGGATACAGGTTTTTCTGTATAATCTCTACCTGTTTATCTGTTAGTTCTATATTTAGTAGATCCTTCATATGTTTTTTAAAATCTTCAATTTTATAATTTTTCTTGACTATATACGGGAGACATACAAGTTGGAAAGTTGGAACATCGTAGGCAAGTAAAACGCCGTTTCTATCGTATATCCTTCCTCTGGGGGGATTTGTTACAAATATTCTGATATAGTTTCTATCTGAAATTTCTCTGTAATGTTTACTCTTGATAATTTGAAGGTAGAATAATCTTCCAACAATGGTCAATACAACTATGAAAAATAGAATAAAAACCACACCAAATCTACTTCTCAAAAACTCTGCCATAAAGAAACTCTCTAAGATAGTAGAATATGTAAAGTGCAACTGTGTTTGATATTGTAATATAGTATATATCAACAATGTTAAATGTAAATATTCCAGTATAAAGATATATCAGTATGCTTTTGATAGTAAAAGATAGGATACTAAAAAATACAAAGATGAAAAACTTTAAGAAGAAGTTAGAGATAAATATCTTATGTTTTAATAGATATACCACAGTTGCTGTCAGTGGAAATATCACCGTTTCAAAAACAGGATATACGGCTAATATATAGTCTACGGATACACCGAGAATTAGAGATACAAATAGAAACTGAATGATAGGGTAATCTGTGTATATTAAGGTAAGTAAGAGATATATGAAGATCAGATCGGGAAGAAAGTTTATATCTAAAAATCTTAAAATAACAGAAGATTGTAATATCAATATAGCCAAACTTACAGCTAATATCTTTATTAAATTCATCGTGATACAACAATTACATAATCTAATAGGGTTGGTTTATAGAAAAGGTCTACTTCCACATACCTGAAAAACTCTCCTTCCTTCTGGGATATATTTCTTATCACCCCTATCGGAATTCCTGCTGGAATATTATCTGAGATAACATCAGTTATTATGGTGTCTCCTATCCTTACGTCTTGATCCGGTCTAACAAACTTTAGATATCCTTTTCCTTTTTCAAAACCTTGATAAAAACATAGTTCTCCTGTTTTTGAAGTTCTCACCATAACTTTAAAATTTCTATCATCCACAGGTATAACGATGGAAAAATTGCTGTAAACATCTCCTATCATCCCGACAACATATCCGTTATTTATCACTATATCTCCGGATTTTAACCCATCTTTACTACCTACATCTACTGTAAAACTTCTTACCATACTTTCTGGAGAGTAAGCTATAACTTTTCCCACAGTCCATTTTTTTATCGTATAACTCTCTTTAAAAGAGAGTAAACTCCTAAGTACTTCGTTCTCTTTCCTCAAATAAGAGAGATTTACTATCTGAATATGTAAGTTTTGAATTTCCCTCTTTAAACGTTGATTTTCTCTGTACAGTTCATCCTTTTCTTTAAAATAGTTAGATATATCACCAATAAAATGGACTGAGTTTGTCAGCTGCTCTTCAACTCTAAAGATCAAGGAAGGAAGAAATGTTTTAACTATCACTAAGAGAAAGATGATGGAAAATAGAATTACAATAAAATAGACAACTTTTTTACTATTTTTAAAGCCAATATTCATCTACTTCATTGAAACCTTTTTTATGAGCTCAATATTTTGAATAGCTTTTCCTATGCCTCTTGCTACTGCTGTTAAGGGGTCTTCACAGTATACTACAGGTAAGTTTGTCTCTTCTTTAAGTCTTTTATCAAGTCCGTATATCAATGAGCCACCACCGGCTAACACTATACCTCTTTCTACTATATCTGCTGCAAGCTCCGGAGGAGTTCTCTCTAATGTAGATTTTACAGCATTAACTATCTGAACTATAACATCTTCCAGGGCTTCCCTTATCTCTTTACCACTTATAACTATACTTCTTGGCATACCGGTCATATCTCTACCGCGAATTTCCATGGTTTTGTTATCTCTGTCTGAGGGGTAAGCGGAACCAAGATTTATCTTAATGTTTTCAGCAGTCTGCTCACCTATAAGTATATGGTTGTTTCTCTTTAAATAATTTATGATTGCTTCGTTCATCTCATCTCCAGCTACTCTGATGGAATTTGAGATTACAAGTCCAGATAGAGAGATAACCGCTATCTCGGAAGTTCCTCCTCCTATGTCGACTATCATATTTCCACCGGGAGCATCTATAGGAAGACCTGCTCCTATTGCTGCCGCCATAGGTTCTGCTATCAGGTAAACCTCCCTTGCCCCGGCTTGCCTAGCTGCATCTATAACAGCTCTTTTCTCAACTGTTGTTATTCCGGAAGGAACTCCTATGACAACCCTCGGTCTTGGGTTAAATATCGTTGTAAGGGGAAAGTTTGAATGGACTTTCTGTATGAAGTACTTGAGCATAGATTGTGTAGTGTCAAAATCTGCAATAACTCCATCTTTAAGGGGTCTTATAACCTGAATATGCTCTGGAGTTTTACCAACCATCTCCTTTGCTTCTTTACCTACTGCCAGGACTTTATTTGTTGCTCTATCTATTGCAACTATTGAAGGTTCACTTAATACTATACCTTTTCCTCTTACGAATATAAGTGTGTTTGCAGTTCCTAAATCTATACCTATATCGTTGGAAAACATACCGAGGATTTTATCTATCATTAAATCTTCTCCTTATTGTTAATAACAGACTTTATTTTACTTAAAAATTCAGAGAAAGTTAAACTGTATGACCCTTGTTTCCCTTTTTCTCTCACAGAAACAGACTCTGTCTCTACCTCTTTATCTCCTATTACTAACATATATGGTATCTTTTGAATTTCTGCATCTCTTATCTTTTTATTCATTCTTTCACTTCTATCGTCAACTTCCACTCTGATACCTTCACTTACCATCACACTTTTTAATCTGTTGGCATAATCTAAATGTTTGTCTGCTATCGGTATGATTTTTACTTGAACTGGGGCAAGCCATACAGGTAAGAACCCTGCATAATGCTCTATAAGGACACCTATAAATCTCTCTATGGATCCAAATATGGCTCTATGGACCATATACGGTCTATGTTTCGTGTTGTCCTCTCCTATGTAATACATATCAAATCTCTCTGGCAGATTAAAATCAAACTGTATTGTAGAGCATTGCCAGAATCTTCCAATAGCATCTTTTATCTTTATATCTATCTTCGGTCCGTAGAATGCACCACCACCTTCATCTATTTTATACTCAAGTCCCACACTTTCTATGGCCTTCCTTAAAGAGTTTGTAGCTATTTCCCACATTCTGTCATCACCTACGGATTTTTCAGGTCTTGTAGATAGAAACAGATCAAACTCATCAAATCCGTAGGATTTTAGTGTATCTATTGCTAAATGTAAAACATTTTTGATCTCTTCTTCAACTTGGTCCTCCCTACAGATTATGTGGGCATCATCCTGTGTAAATCCTCTCACTCTCATAAGTCCATGAAGAGCTCCACTTCTCTCATATCTGTAAACTGTCCCCAGCTCTGCCAATCTTATAGGTAGTTCTTTATAACTTCTCTGCTTTGATTTGTATATCTCAACGTGGAAAGGACAGTTCATAGGTTTTACATAGTAACCTTCTTCCTCTACTTGCATTCTCGGATACATATTTTCTTGATAGAAACTTAGGTGTCCACTTGTTTGCCACAGAGTTTCTCTCCCAACATGGGGAGTGTAAACAAGCTGATATCCTCTCTTTAGATGTTCTTCTTTCCAGTAATCTTCAATGAGTTTTCTTATTATCGCACCCTTAGGAAGCCAGATTGCAAGTCCACCACCTACTTCTTCATCAATTAAGAAAAGTTCTAACTCTTTTCCTATCTTTCTGTGATCTCTCTTCTTTGCTTCTTCAAGCATATTTAGATAATTTTTAAGTTCTTTCTCATCCCAGAAAGCAACTCCATAGATTCTCTGAAGCATTGGGTTTGTCTCTTTTCCTCTCCAGTATGCTCCGGAAACAGAGATAAGCTTAAAGGATCCGGCTTTATCCGTAGAAGGTAGGTGTGGTCCTCTACATAGGTCAGTAAAATCTCCCTGTTTGTATACAGTTATCTCTTCTCCTTCTGGAATGTTGTGTTTTATTATATCAATCTTATATATCTCCTTTTTATTTTCAAAGAATCTTACAGCCTCTTCTCTTGGCAAAGCTTCTCTCTCTATCTTATAACCTCTCTTCACTATTTCTCTCATCTTTTCTTCTATTTTAGGTAGGTCTTCGTCTGTAAGTCTATAACCTTCTACCTCAACATCGTAGTAAAAACCATTTTCAGTAGTTGGACCTATACCTAAATGGACATTCTCATCACCGTATATCTCTTTAAGAGCTTGAGCCATTATATGGGCTAAAGAGTGGCGTAGTATTTCCAAGCTCTCCGGGTCTTTTTTTGTGATTAACTTTATAGATTTTCCGGATCTTATTGGTGTATGTATATCTATGATTTCTCCATCAAAAACAGCACCTATAACATCTCTATATTTACCGTTCAAACTTTGGAGAATATCTTTTAACGTTTTATTTTCCTCTACAGTTATAATTTTACCTTCATTTTCTAAAACTAAATCTATCATTAATTCACCTCTTTTTCTGAAATTTTGCGAGCATATATTATAACATTTTCAGGTTCTACTGTTACTATATCATCTCTGTCAAAACCTTCTGCAAATACATTTACTTTGACTTCATTTTTCCCTTCTTTAATATTTTTTCCATCAACGTAAACTGTGAGTTTACCAATTTCATTTTTTCCGAATAATCTTCTTTTTCCTTCAACTATAACTTTCACTTTCTCCGGTTTTATCTTTACAACTTCAATACCTGTTGGGATGTTAACAACATCAACATAACTGTAAAATTGATACTTTGTTTTCACTGCTGATGTTACATATAGCCAGAGTATAACCGCTGTTGTAAAAGATAAAGATTTAAGTAAAAAGTTCTCAAAAAGTAAAGATTTAAAAATCCTTTTAACTCTCTTTAATTTTGGTTTCATCTTTTGCCTTCTTAAGTTTTTTCCTTAATTTCTCGAAAGGAGATGGCTTCTCAACTTCAAGTAGTTTGAACAGCTTTTTACGTAACACAAGGGGGTCTAAATTCCTATGTATCTTTCCATCATAACACAGAGAGATCTCCCCTCTCTCTTCTGAAACTATAACTGCTATGGAATCTGTCTCTTCTGTTATTCCAATGGCGGCTCTGTGTCTTGTTCC
>JBBFMH010000085.1:0-6606 GCA_037478615.1 Hydrogenothermaceae bacterium | reverse complement strand
GGCAGAAGGGGCAAGTATAGCGGCAGATGAAGTACTAAGTATAGCTGACAAAAGACCAAAGAAAAAGAGTACTTTTAAAATAGGATTTACCGTGTTTATATACTCAAGTAAATAGTTGTCAGAAAAACCTAAACTGAATTTAGAATAACCGGCTATTATGAGAGGTATAAGAGCAACAGAGAGATACATTAAACCAGCCAAATATGATGAATAAACGGCAACATTCTCAGACTTAGAAGACATAAATCTCTGAAATAGGTCTTGTCCTGGAATAGAACCAAGTCCAATTATAATCCAAGCCAATATGTACTCAGAGATAGAAGATATATTCATATCCGGTAAAAATTTGAAATATTCCAAAGGTATATTTTTCAAAACATTATCCAAACCACCTACGGAAAAGACAAGATAACCAAAAACCAAAAAGACACTAAGTAAAATTATAATGGTTTGAATAAAGTCGGTGATAGCAATAGCCCACATACCACCAAAGTAAACCATCAACACAGATATAAAAAATGCAAAAATTATTCCTATGGAGATGGGAAATCCGGAAACAGTTTTAAAAATCAAACCAAAAGCAACAAACTGAGCTGCAATCCATCCAAAGTACGACACAATCAAAAAAACAGTTGCTACATTCTCAACACTCTCTCCATACCTGACCTTATAAAAATCTGCAAATGTAAGTATATTCATTCTATACAGATGTCTTACAAAGAACATACCTGCAAGTATAAGACACAACCCTGCTCCAAAAGGCTCTTCTATTACTTCTAAAAGACCCCCGTTTGCAAATTCCTGAGAAGCTCCAAGTATAGTTTCAGACCCAAACCAAGTAGCAAAAAGTGCAAAAGTTGAAAGGGAAAGGGGAAGAGACCTTCCTGCAAGGAGATAATCTTTTTCGGAAGATATAAATCTTTTAGATATAAAACTCAGTACAATTAAAAATAGAAAGTAAGTTAACACAAGCCACAGTATCATCTACGGCTATAAATCTTCTTTTTAAGGTTTTTAACCTTCATATCTTTACCTCTCTACCTTTTAACTGCCATTCCCAGTATTCTATCTGCTTTAAAATCTGTTCTTTTGCTGTTCCACCGAAAGATTTTCTCCTATCTGCAACAACCTCCGGTCTTAGGAGAGTTAAAACATCTTCCTCAAATAATTCACTGAAATTTTTTAACTCCTCTAATGTTATACTTTCAAGATCCCTTCCTTGAGATACAAGGTATCCAACTATACTTCCAACTATGTGATGTGCCTGTCTAAAAGGAACACCTTTCTCTGCCAGATAGTTAGCAAGATCTGTGGCAAGGGCAAAACCTCCGGCAGATCTGTACGTTATATCCTCTCTAAATTTAAGACCTTCCACTATCTTCCTTATTCCTATGATAGAACCTTTTAAAGTTTTAACCGTATCAAACACAGGCTCTTTATCCTCTTGGAGATCTCTGTTGTATGCCATAGGTAGACCTTTAACTGTGGTAAGTAGAGATACTAAATTCCCGTAAACTCTTCCTGTTTTACCTCTTATCAATTCCAAAACATCCGGATTTTTCTTCTGTGGCATTATTGAAGATCCTGTTGTCAGTTTATCTGGAAGCTCAACAAAAGAAAACTCCGTAGAAGAGTATATAATCATATCCTCACAGAATCTTGACATGTTAGCCATACATATAGCAGAAGCCGATAAAAATTCAAGAGCAAAATCTCTACTTGAAGTTGCATCCATAGAGTTTCTCATGATATCAGAAAAACCTAATTCCTTAGCTACAAATTCTCTATCTATTGGAAAATCAACTCCGGCAACAGCACCACTGCCAAGTGGAAGTATATCAACCCTCTTTAAATTATCTAAAAACCTATCCCTGTCCCTTGAGAACATCTCAACGTAAGCTAAAAAGTAATGTGAACCTCTTATAGGTTGAGCCCTTTGAAGATGAGTGTATGCAGGCATTATAACGTCAATATACTCCTTAGATCTCTCAAGTAAAGACAACATCAGACTTTCCAAAAGATCAACTATCTGATTAATCTGATCTTTAAGATAGAGCCTAAATGCTGTAACTACCTGATCGTTTCTTGATCTTCCGGTATGTAACTTTCCTCCAGCAGAACCTATCCTATCAGTTAAAGCTTTTTCTATATTCATATGGACATCTTCTAACTCTCTCCTCCATTGAAATCTACCTTCTAAAATCTCCTTCTCTATCTCTTTTAAACCTTCTACAATCTTCTGAGCATCTTCTTGTGGTATTATCCCCTGTTTCCCTAGCATTTTTGCATGGGCTATACTTCCCTGTATATCATATATAGCAAGCTCCTTATCAAAGGAAACACTCTCAGTAAATTCCTCTACGAACTCATCTGTGTTTTCAGAAAATCTACCACCCCAGAGTTTCTTTTCTTGCATAAATACTCTCCTTAATTAAATTTTAGAGTAATAACACCGATAATAATTATACGATGAAAAAGAATAAAGAGAAAATAATCTTAATAATAGGTGTATTTGTTATATATTTAATTATTGTAATTTTGTTATACATAGATAAAACTAATAAAGAAAACATATATCTATCAGGAAAAATAGAACAGACAGAATCAGAAATATTAGTGACTTTAGAAAAGTTTGAAAATTTATCAAATCTTCTAACTAACTCTGAGATAAGAAAACCAGAGATAGCCAGTATCATATCAACGGCTGATCTATCAAAAAGATACATTACTTTTAACAATTTACAGGATGATTTCAGATTTCTAAAAAGTTATGGATACGATAACATCTTATTTATACTTCCAGATGGATCACTATTTTTAGATATGAAAAAACCTGAAAATGCCGGAAAGAAACTGATAAATATTGACAATATTTTCGTAGTTTCAAATACATTAAAGAATTCCATAGATAATAGATTTTACGATAGTGTTACTTACTCATACCCTGTATTTTATGGAAATAAGTTAATAGCTTACGTTTACTATACAGTACCCTTTTACACTATAGGAAAAAATCTATCAGACATATTTAGAAATCTGTATGTTTTTTACATTAAAAAAGATTACATATCTTTAAGCTCAACAAAAGGTTATATCCAGTCAGATCTAAATGAAAACTATTTTGTTGATAGAAAATTTTATAACTTAAAGATAAAGACACGAGAAGAGAACATTGACCTTATATCAGAGATAAACAGAAAGCTAAAAGAAAAAATAAAAGATAGATTACAGAAAGAACAGTCTTTTGCTGTGCCGATAGAGATAGAAGGAAAGTACTACATAGTGATATTCTACTCAATAAAAGATTTGACGGATAAACATATAGGTTATATCGTATCCTATAAAGCCGAAAACACAATATTTGAATTTGAAAAATCTTTCTACATCTCTATATCTCTAATTTCTCTAATAGTGGTACTAATAGCGGTAGCTATTTACCAAATACTGAAGATGAAAGCTATTGCCGAGAAAAATGCTATAACAGATAAATTAACTGGAGCATTTAACAGAATGGCTATAGAACCAATAATAAACGCTGAACTCGATAGATCAAAAAGGAATAACAAGCCTATATCCCTGATAATATTTGATATAGATTTCTTCAAGAAAATAAATGACAGATATGGACACGATAAAGGAGACTATGTTCTAAAAAATGTTACTGAGATAATAAAAAGGAGTATAAGGAAATCTGATTACCTCATAAGATGGGGAGGAGAGGAGTTTTTATTGATACTTCCGGAAACAGATATAGATGGAGCTAAAAAACTTGCGGAAAAGTTAAGAACTGCTGTGGAAAACTACTCTTTTAAAGATGTAGGACAAGTTACAATAAGTCTTGGAATTACACAGATGAAAACTGTTGAACCATTAGATAATGCTATAAAAAGAGCAGATGAAGCACTTTATACAGCTAAAAATAGAGGTAGAAATAGGGTGGAGTTTAACTATTATTGATTAAATTCAATCTGATTACATTAAGAGCAAACTGTGATATATACAGTCTAACATCATTTCTTTCACCTTTGTAAATCTCTTTATAAACTTTTATACTTTTGCCATCAAAATATCCAATGTAATGGAGTCCCAATGGTTTATCAGGAGTTTCTCCTGTTGGTCCGGCAATTCCTGTATCACTTACAGCTATATCAGTTTTAAGTAAATTTCTAACACCAATAACCATCTGTTTTGCAACTTCCTCTGATACTGCACCTAAATTTTCAATAACATTTCTATCAACTCCAAGGACATTAATCTTTATCTCATTTGAGTATGATACTATTCCTCCCATAACGTAAGAAGAAGAACCGGCAACATTCACAAGTCTTGATACTATAAGCCCGCCGGTTGATGACTCTGCAGTAGATACTGTTAACCCTTTTTCTTTGAGAAGGTTTCCAACTACCTCTTCCATCTCAATGTTTGATTCTGCATATATGAAGTTTCCAAGTCTATCTTTCGCTGTTTCAACCTTTCTATTAAATTCATACATATCTCTATCTGATATAAATATATCAACCCCTTTTGGAGATACACTGTAGGATAAATCTTTCATATCTTCAAGCAGATAGTTAATATCAAGCTCTTTTAAACCGAAAGTCCTTAAAAGTTTTACATATCTCACAGGTTTTGTAAGCTCAAGTTTTTGAAGTACTTCTTCAAACATAGGTTTTAACTCTGATGGAACTCCGGGAAGAGCAACTATAACCTTTCTAACATCGTCAAGAACTTTTAAAAACCCAAAAGCCCTACCAACAGGATTTTTTATAGGAATGCTTCCATAGGGAATTTTACACATTGATTTTCTTTCCTGTGTAAACTCTAAATTTTGGTCTTGGTAATAACTCTTTAACAGATTTAAACATTCCTCATCATAAATAAGAGGGACACCTATAGCATCTGCTACAGCTTGTCTCGTATAATCATCGGTAGTAGGACCAAGTCCTCCACTGATAAATACCAAATCTGATCTGTCTAAACCATACTTTATATAATTTACAAGGTCATAGGGATTATCCGGGGCTTGTATGATTCCCTTAACATCAACTCCTCTCTCAAAAAGAACACCTGCCATATAGTTTCCGTTTCTATCTATCTTTCTACCTTCTGTAAACTCACTACCAGTAACAATAATAACAGCTTTCATACTTACTCCTTGTAGTTATCTAAAATTATCTTTATATTTCTACTTCCGGCTTTTACCGTTTTGACTTCAGACTCACAGTATCCACCTTCCTCAAATGGATTACCACTTTTTGATGTTTTTGCGTAAATTAAAAGGTCCCCTTGAAACAGTTTAAAATTATCTTCTATTATTATCACATCAGCAGGAGATATGGTAAATTTATAAGGATAGTCTGGATTTTTAATCCTTTTGACTGCAAAAGGCTGAGGAGATTCCATATTTCTCACTATAATGAATAAAAATCCTGAACATTTATCTTTTATCTTACCATCAACAGCTATTACTCCGGTAATTTTATTCTGCTCTATAAACTGAGCTTCCGGAGGAAGTTTCTGACAAGATGATAATAATGTTATAAAACTGACAATAATAATAAAAAATCCCTTCAACATCTTCACCTCAAAACTAATATTCATTTCAATTTTATCACATTACCGATTAACCTGTGGAAGACCTGTGGATAAATTGTGGATAAACTGTGGAAAATTTGTGGATAGATTGTGGATATGTTGTGGATAACTTTAAGGTTTTGTGGATAAGTTAAAGTAGTAAAAAAAATTGTCCACAGAGTATCCACAGAAGTTCCACAAAATACGTGAAAACATAAATCTCTATAAAATCGGCATCACAAATGGTTATATTAGCTAAGCACGAAAAATGTTATCCACATAGGTTCAAGTATATCAAATTATTAATAAATAAAAATAATTCTGAAACATGTCCACAGTTTAGGACCCTATTATTATTTTTATTTTTAGTGTACACTTTGCTAAAATAGATAGTATAAAAGAATAAATAGAGTAAGGAGTTGACTTTGGTAAAAGTTTTGGTTGATTTGGAATCTGATAAATCAATGTTAGACTTAATGGATAGAGTGAAAAAAGAGGTTGATTTTGAAATTGAAGAAAAAGAGTTTTCTAACCTAAAACCGGCTATTGGTATATTAGATAAAAAAGGAAAAATCAGGGTTACTTTTTTTGGAACTCCTAAATTTGAGGGATTGGTTGAGAGTATAAAGATATTTAGTTCTGGAAATTACCATCTTTCAGATAGAGTTCTCAATTTTTTAGATATGATAGATAAACCTGTTGATATAAAAGTTTTTACTACACAAGGATGTGGATGGTGTTATCCTGCTGTTGTTAAGGCTGTCAGTTTTTCTTATCTCTCTGAATTTATAAATGTATCTATATATGATTGTTACTCTTTTCCTAATCTGGCTACATCGTATAATGTTATAACCGTTCCGAAAACTGTGATAAACGACAAAACTGAATTTGTCGGTGCAAAAGATGATAATGAGTTTCTTGGCTATATCTTAACAGCCATAAAGGAGTAGTTTTTTGATTAAAATAGCATTACTGGGATCTACTGGTTCTGTTGGAACTCAAACTCTCGATGTAGTCAGAGGTTATAGAGAT
>JBBFMH010000084.1:0-6638 GCA_037478615.1 Hydrogenothermaceae bacterium | reverse complement strand
TTGTTGAAATTATTTTAAAGGGGTAGGTGTTCACTGTGTATTGAAACTTATACACCCCCCTCTGTGTTATACTAAATAAGCTTTGATTTTACAAATTTTGAATATATTTTTAAAGTTTCCGGAATATATTTTCTATCGTTAAAAGGAGTGGAATATGAGAGAGTTTAATATAATTTCAAAGATAAATGATTACAGAGATTTAAAAAATCTATCAAAAGATGAGCTTAATCTTCTGTGTGAAGATATACGTAGTTATATCAT
The DNA here is from genome assembly GCA_037478615.1 of Hydrogenothermaceae bacterium. Lineage (GTDB taxonomy): Bacteria > Aquificota > Aquificia > Aquificales > Hydrogenothermaceae > JAOABC01. Next base: position 6,377 of record JBBFMH010000084.1, on the reverse strand, counting down.
AGATGTGACGTCGATAAATGGTGGACATATTGGACCTTCCCTTGGGACAGTTGAGTTAACCATAGCTCTTCTTATGGCTTTTGATCCGGATAGAGATAAGATAGTTTGGGATGTAGGACATCAGACATACACATATAAGATACTTACCGGTAGAAAAGAGGAGTTTAGAACATTAAGACAGTATAAAGGTATCTCTGGATTCTCTAAAATAAAAGAGAGTAAATACGACCATTTTGGAACTGGACACAGTAGCACATCTATATCTGCTGCTTTGGGGTTTAGGGTAGGTAAAGATTTGAAAGGTGAAGATGGATATATTATTGCTGTTATCGGTGATGGTGCTATGACTGCCGGAGAAGCTTTTGAAGGTTTAAACAATGCTGGTTGGCTCGACCCATCAAAGTTTATAGTAATTTTGAATGATAATCAGATGTCTATCTCTCCTAACGTGGGAGCTATATACACATACTTTAATAAGATAATAACTAAACAGACCTTCCAAAAACCAAGACAAAAACTGAAAGATGCTGTTAATAAAATATTCGGTAAAAAAGCTGTAGAGATACTTAGAAAGATAGAAGAATACACAAAAGGACTTTTTGCTCCAGGATTAATATTTGAAGAACTTGGTTTTACATACGTGGGACCTATAGATGGACACAGTTTAATGGATTTGGAAGAGACCCTTGAGAATATAAAGCTTATGAGAGGCCCAATTTTATTACATGTCATAACCCAAAAAGGTAAAGGATATAAATTTGCAGAGGCAAATCCAGTAGTTTTTCACGGTGTATCTCCCTTTGACAAGATATCAGGTATATTCAATAAATCCTCTTCTTTACCTTCTTATAGTAAAGTTTTTGGAGATGCTCTTGTGGAACTTGGGGAAAAAGATGAGAAAATTGTGGCTATCACTCCAGCCATGAAAGAAGGATCTGGATTGGTTGAGTTTGCAAAAAGGTTTCCTGATAGATTTTTTGATGTTGGAATAGCGGAACAGCATGCTGCAACTTTTGCCGGTGGCCTTGCGTTGGAAGGTTTTAAACCTGTAGCCGCCTACTACTCAACATTTTTACAGAGGGCTTATGACCAAGTAATCCATGATATAGCACTTCAAGAATTACCTGTTGTTTTTGCCATAGACAGAGGAGGACTTGTTGGAGATGACGGACCTACTCATCATGGTGTATTTGATATAGCTTTTTTAAGAGCTGTTCCTAATATTGTTATAGCATCTCCGAAAGATGAACAGGAGCTGAGAGATTTACTCTACACAGCTTTAAACAGTGGAAAAACATTTGCTTTAAGATATCCAAGAGGCTCCGGGGTAGGAGTTAAAATGGAAGGTTTTAATCTTATACCTATAGGCTCTTGGGAAGTTCTTGAGGAAGGAAGAGATATAGTTATACTTGCTGTTGGGAAATATGTTCAAAGAGCTTTTGAAGTGAAAAAAGTTTTAAAAACAAAGGGATATAATCCATCTATTGTAAACGCAAGATTTATAAAGCCTATGGATGAAAGTTTATTAACTAACCTACTTTCTGAATATGAGTTTGTGGTTACCATGGAAGATGGTGTTTTAAACGGTGGATTTGGTTCAGCAGTTGCAGAGTTTGTAGTGGATAATGGTTATTACAACAGAGTGATAAGATTTGGTATTCCAGATAAATTTGTGGAACATGGAAAAGTTGAGCTGTTAGAGAGGGATTTAGGATTAGATACACAGGGTATAGCTGACAGAATTATTGAAGTTGTGGAAAAGAGGATCTTTAAAGAAAAAAATATCAGAAACTCAATAAACGCTTAAAGAGGTAGTTTAAGATGGATATAGCAGTTAAAACAGGTGGAAAAAAAGTCTCAAAACAGAGAAAATCTATACCTGCTTATTTAGTGTATGAAATTATAGACGGAAAGAAAATCTCCTTGAAGATTAACTACTTTCCGAAATATACGGTTATCACTGCATACTGAGTTTTATTCTCTTTTATTGGGTTAAATCTCCATTTGTATAGATAATCTACTACCTGTTTATTTAGGTTTGGGTCTGATGTTAAAGTTAAGAGCTGAACTTTCACAACATCACCCGAGGGAGATATAAAAATCTTAGCTTTTACAGATGGCTGAACTATATCTGTTTGAACTTTAACGGGGTTAGGTTTGTAGATAACTTTTCTTGACAAAGCATCTCCTTGGGCTTGACTGTCTATCTTTGATAAAGGCTCTCCAAAAGATGTATCACTTTCAGAATACTCTTTACTTTCTACCTGTCCTGATTTTATCTTCTTTAAAAGAGCTAAATTACTTTCATCTATATCTAAGCTTTCTTTTTTCTGTTTTTCGGCAGTTTCTCTTTTTGAAATTGTTGTTTGGTTGGTTGAGGAACTTTTAAAATTATCGCTGTTTTCTATACCTTTTGTAGTTTTTACTTCCTGTTTTTTCTCCAAAGGTTGAACAGAGCTCTTTGAAATTTTAACCTTTTTTGGCTCTTCTTTTTTATCTTCTCTCTTAACATCAATCTCTATCGGCTGATAGATTATATCTTTTACATAAACAGGGGGAAGTAATTTTAAAATTATGTATAGTAGAAGGTGTAATATCAATGAAGCTTGTATTCCTATGATAAGTATCTTTCTATCTTCCTGATTTAACACTTCCATTCTTATAAGCCTCACAAAAATCCTTTATCGGACATTCATCACATGTTGGTTTTATAGGTTTACATATTGTCTGTCCAAAAGCTACAAACAGTCTGTTTATATCTTGCCAATATCTTTTAGGGATAACTTTCATAAGCTCAAACTCTGTCTGGTGAGGGTCTTTGGTTTTCACAAATCCAAGTCTGTTTGATATTCTATGGACGTGGGTGTCAACACATATAGCCGGTTTTTTGTATGCTGCAGATAAAACCAAGTTTGCAGTTTTTCTACCTACACCTTTAAGCTTAAGTAAATCTTCTAAATTATCTGGAACTTTACCGTTGTAATTCTGTATTAATTCTTTTGCAACCTCTTTTAACACCTTTGCCTTGTTTCTGTAAAAACCAACAGGATATATAATATTCTCTATCTCTTTTTCAGTCAGCTTTAGTAGATCTTTGGGGAATTTTACCACGTTAAATAATCTCTCAGACGCTTTGGCTGTTACTTCATCTTTTGTCCTCAAACTGAGTATAGTTGAAACCAGTATCTTAAAAGGGTCATCTCCATTTTGAGCCATAAACTGTATAACTGGAGCGTTCCATTTTTGATATTCCTTATTTAAAATTTCAAAGATTTTGTCAACTTTATCCATGTATAAATTATAGCAGTAATCAAAAGATGGTAAAATATATTCAATCAAATTTTTAGAGGTGTGTCTGTTGTCTTATACAATTTATCAAGAGGAAAAACAGAGAGCGGTTCATATTTTAAATGAGATTAAAGTTAAACTTTACCATAGAGGCTGGTTTCCAGCAACAAGCGGTAATCTGTCCTACAAATTACATGATCAACCTTTAATATTTGCCGTGACAACTTCCGGAAAAGACAAGGGAACTGTAACCCATGAAGATGTTATGTTTGTTGATAAGGATGGTAAACCGGTAGAAGCCACCAAAATGAAGCCTTCAGCGGAAGTAAAGATACACTCCGGAATATACCAAAAAACAGATGCAGGATGTGTTATCCATATACATACACCTAATAATAACTTTATCTCTTCCGTATATTTTGAAGATGGTAAAGTCTATATAAAAGATATGGAGATGATAAAAGCTTTAGATATATGGAAAGAGGATTCATTCATAGAGATCCCTATAGTTGAAAACTATTTTAATTTGGAGAAGTTAGCGGAAGAGACTGTTAAAGCTATAAACCCTTATGTTCCCGCAGTTTTGATAAAGAATCATGGTATCTATGCTTGGGGAAGAGATGAGTTTGAAGCAAAAAGACATATAGAGGCCTTTGAATTTATGTTTGAATATATGAAGAATATGATTATCTTTAAACAGACCAAGAACATCTTTTAAGGAGGAAAAACAATGGCAAAACTTGTTTTCAGAAACAGCGGTAAAACCATAACAGATAGTAATCAGATAAAAGAGTTTTTAGCTCAGTATGGTGTTGTTTATGATAGATGGGGCGTTGATAGACTAACTGAGGATGTTAGAAAGAAGTACGATATAGATGAGGAAAACTCTAAGGCCATAATAGAGGCTTACAGAAAGGAACTTGAAGAGTTGAAGTCAAAGATGGGATATGTTACAGAGGATATCGTTGTCTTATCTGATAAGACACCTAATCTTGACGGACTTATGGAAAAGTTTAAAAGAGAGCATCATCACATAGATGATGAAGTTAGATTTGTGGTTGATGGAAGTGGTATTTTCCCTGTTAAGGTAGATGGAGATATAGTTGATATACATGTGGAAGCTGGAGAGCTTATAGTTGTTCCTGCAGGGGTAAGACATTGGTTTGAACTTGATGAAAACAGGAAGATTAAATGTATAAGGGTGTTTAAAACACCTGCAGGATGGGAAGCTATATACAATGAAAATGAAAAAGCAACTATGAGGGACTAAATGACAAAAGATGAAAGAGATCTGTATAGGCTGTTTGTAGGTAAAAATGGAGATTATTACATACAAAAATGGGAAGAGTTATCTCTATCAAACAGTAAAATAAGTTGGAACTGGGCAGCTTTTTTCTTCGGACTTTTCTGGCTCGGATACAGGAAGATGTATCCCCATGCTTTCGGACTTATGATATTTAGCCTTATCCTTCAGTATGTTCAAAAGGTCGTGAATACAGACCCAGTTGTAGTTGCTCTTACTAATCTGAGTATATCAATAATTTTGGGAATGTTTGGAAACTATCTGTATTACGAATATACAAAATCAAAAATTCAAGAAATTCAGACGAAATTTGCAGATGAAAATACGAGAGATCTTGAGATAGTTAGAAACGGTGGGGAAAGTCTTTCAACAGCCATAGCTGTAGGACTTATGTATATAATAGCTTCATCTATGATTGAGTATGGTCTGGAGGATAAAAATGAAACTACTGGAAGGTAAAAAAGCATTAATACTTGGTGTGGCAAATGACAAAAGTATAGCCTACGGTATAGCGAAGGTCTTCTATGAAAACGGAGCTACCTTAGGATTTAATTACCTTGACGAAAGGATAGAGAAAAGAGTTAAGCCGATAGCTCAAGAGTTTAATTCTAACCTTGTAGTTAAATGTGATGTCTCAAAAGATGAAGATATAGAAAATCTTGTGAATACTGTGAGGGGAAATTGGGGTTCTGTAGATATTATAGTTCATTCGATAGCTTATGCTAATAAAGAGTATCTTAAGGATGTGTATTATAAAGTAGATAGACAGTCTTTTTTACAAGCTATGGATATAAGTGTTTACTCCTTCACTGCAATTGCAAGAGAGTTTCTACCGCTTATGAATGAAGGAGGAAGTCTTTTGACTTTATCTTACTATGGAGCAGAGAAGGTAGTTTATAACTACAATGTTATGGGGGTTGCAAAAGCAGCTTTAGAGGCAAGTGTTAAATATCTTGCAAGGGATTTTGGAGAAAAAGGTATAAGAGTGAACTGTATATCGGCTGGACCTATAAAAACCCTTGCTGCTATGGGAATAGCTGATTTTGGAGATATACAGAAGGTTGCTGCAGATAGGTCTCCTTTAAAGAGGACTGTAACAATAGAAGAGGTAGGAAAGGCGGCACTATTTTTAAGCTCTGACCTTGCAAGTGGAATAACCGGGGAAATATTATACGTAGATGCAGGTTATAACATCATCGGTATGTGAGGCCATAATATGAAAATTTTAGATATAAATAACTTGATGACATTATAAACAGAAAACTGTGAGGTAGTGGTATGAAGTTAATAGTAAATGGTGAAAGTAGAGAACTACCAGATAATTTAACTATCAAACAGTTGATAGATTACTTGGGTATAAAAGCTCCTAACTATGCTGTTGCAGTAGGTATGGAAGTTATACCAAAGAGCGAGTATGAAAGTTATACATTGAAAGATGGAGACAAGGTTGAGATAGTAACATTTGTTGGTGGTGGGTAATGATACAAAAAGTCAGAGGCTTTCAAGATATATACGGAGAAAATGCAGAAAAATACAGATATATAGTTGAAACAGTTAGAAGTGTGTTTAGTCTTTATAACTTTCAAGAGATAATACTTCCCTATGTTGAGGATATATCTCTCTTTAAGAGGTCTGTTGGAGAGGAAACTGATATAGTCCAAAAGGAGATGTATACTTTTAAAGATAGAGGGGGAAGAGATTTAGCTTTAAGACCGGAAGGAACAGCCAGCTGTGTTAGGGCATACATAGAAGAAAAGATGTATGCTCAAGGTGGTTATCATAAGCT
>JBBFMH010000083.1:0-6719 GCA_037478615.1 Hydrogenothermaceae bacterium | reverse complement strand
GTATGCATCAAAATCTCTTGATGTCCCTTTGGATACTATGAATTTATTATCCTCCGGAATTTTTAAATCAGGATGAAATTTTGATCCTTCCGTATCAGCAACACAGTGGGGAGGCCATATACCACCAAAACCTTTAAAAGATATATGATTCTCCGGATGCCAGTCTCTCGTAAAAAATACAGGTTGAGCCACTTTTGAGAATATATCTACATAATGATTTATAACTGGAACTATAAGGTCAGCATCTTTTACAGGTAGGACTCCATAAGGCATAAAGTCATTTTGCATATCAACCACTATAAGTGCATCTTTTTTTGTTATTTTAAGCTTCATTCCTCATCTTCCTCCTGTTTCTCTTTACACTCTATACATAAAGAGGCAACAGGTCTTGCAACTAATCTTTTAAATGGTATCTCTACACCACAAGATTCACATATTCCATAGGTTCCATACTCTATCTTCTGAAGGGTGTATTCTATTTTTTTGAGAAGTTTCCTATCTCTGTCAAGGCTTCTAAGTGTAAGTATTCTCTCTGTTTCTGCTTCTGCTCTCTCTATCTCATCTGAGCCGGAAAAGGAGAGATTCTCTCCAACACTTTCCTTTGTTTCCTGTATAAGCCTATCCCTCCACTCTAAGAGTATGTTTTTTAGCTCTTCTATCTCTTTAGGTTTTAGATGCTGCATATTCACCACCTTTTAAAAGTTTAAACTTATCTATTTTAAACCTATCTACATATTTCAGTAAAGGTCGTTTATAATATTGTCTATTAAAATTTTTATATTTCAATAGGAGTTATTAATCTTTTGAAGAAAAAAATCGCAGTTTATACGGTAGGAATTTTATCGGTTTTATCATTACTGTTTTTTGTATATATTCTAATTATAACGAGAGATCTTCCTGATGTGAGACAACTTGAAAACTGGAAACCTCCAGAGGCTTCCGTTATCTATGATTACAAGGGTAGAGTTTACTCTGAACTTTACATCCAAAAGAGGTATTATGTCCCTATAGATAAAATCCCAGATCACGTTAAAAAGGCTTTTATAGCTACGGAAGATAAAACTTTTTATGACAATATAGGTATAGACTTTTTTGGAATCCTAAGGGCTTTTGTCAAAAATATTATCTCAAGGGGTATAGCAGAAGGGGGAAGTACAATATCCCAACAGCTTGTAAAAAATCTATTTTTGACGCCTGAAAGGAGTATAAACAGAAAAATCAAAGAGATGATTTTAGCAATAAAGTTAAATAGGTACTACTCTAAAGATAAGATATTAGAACTTTACTTAAACCAGATATACTTAGGACAGGGAAGTTATGGAGTAGAAGCGGCTTCTTTAACTTACTTTGGTAAAGATATATGGGAAGTAGATCTATGTGAAGCAGCAATTTTAGCAGGCTTACCAAAAGCTCCCAGTAAATACAACCCTTATGCCAACTTGGAACTTGCAGAAAAGAGAAAGTTAACAGTTTTAGAAAGGATGTTAGATGAAGAGTATATATCACAGGAAGAGGCAGATAGATGTAAAAATCAACCTATAAAACTTGCAGGAAAGAATAAAACAGTGGATTTTGATTACTTTACAGAGACCATAAGACAGTTCGTTGTAAATGAGTACGGTGAGGAAGCTGTCATCACAGGTGGATTAAAAATATACACCACCATAGATAAAGACCTTCAAATTTACGCTCAGAAAAAACTTCAAGAAAAACTTGAGCTATATCAAGGAATATACGGCTTTCCTAAGCTATCTAAAGATGAAGAACAGTATTTAGAAGAGAAATTTGAAAATCAGAAGGTAGGTTCATTTATTGAGAACTACATATATGTTGCAAAAGTTTTGGAAGTAAAAGGTAAAAATTTAAAATTTCAGATATCAGATTTTGAGAAAAGTTTGACAGCTCCATATCAGATAAAGGGACTACAAACCGGTAGTTATGTTTATGTTAGATATTTAGGTAATGATAAATTTAAGATAGTACCATTTTTGGAAGGTGCTATCGTCTCCATAGACTCAAAATCCGGAGAGATTAGGGCTTTAGTAGGTGGTTATGACTTTTTAAAATCTCAGTTTAACAGAATATTCCAGAGCAAAAGACAACCTGGTTCTGCAATAAAACCACTTATATATGCATCTGCGATATTAAACGGGTACACTCAGATATCTATACTTAAAGATGAGCCTATATCTTTCTTCGATTACAGTCAAGGTAAGGAATGGACTCCAAGAAATTACGATGGAAGCTACTACGGAAATGTGACATTGAGAACAGCTCTGGCAAAGAGTTTAAATGCAGCTACAGTTTATCTGCTATCTGAAATAGGTTTTGACAATGTTATAAACCTTGGATACAGGTTAGGTATAAAACAGAAACTTCCACCATACTACTCCTTAGCCCTTGGATCCATAGAGTTAACACCTATTGAACTTGCAACAATGTATGCCACGTTTGGAAATCAGGGAACGAGATGTCAACCATTTTACATAAAGAAAGTTGTAAATCAGTTGGGAGATGTTCTGTATAGTCAGGAATCTTTTTGTGAAACTGTATATCCTACGGCCGAAAATGCTGTTATGGTTGATTTGCTTAGGGCTGTTGTAATAGAAGGGACAGCTGTTGCTGCATCATCTTTGCCTTTCCAAACAGCAGGGAAAACTGGAACAACAAATGATTATGCAGATGCGTGGTTTGCAGGATTTGATCCTGATTTAACAACAGTTGTATGGGTAGGATACGACAAAAGAAGAACCATAGGAAAAGGAGTAGCTGGAGCAACAGTAGCACTTCCTATATGGATAGATATAATGGCTTATGCAAACAGAGGATCCCCTTACAAGGAGTTTCCAAGGGTTGAAGGAACTGTATATATACCGATAGACCCTATAACCTTAAAAATAGCAAACAATAACTGTCCCGGTAGATATCTACTTTTTGTAAATGGAACAAATCCTACGGTAGATTGTGAAGGTAATCAGGTTGATATCTCCATTTTCTTACCTAAACAAGAGACACCTTTACCGGAAGAGGACCAATCTTCATCAACAGAAAATACCGTTAAGCAGGAAAATAGCCCTGATGAAAGTCAGAAAATTATTGATATAATAGAAAAGAATAAACAGTAAGGAGTTATTATGAAAGCTTACAACTTACCTGATGAAAGAGGATACTTTGGAATATTCGGTGGTAAATACCTGCCAGAAACTCTTATTCCAGCTTTACAAGAACTTGAGGAAAAATACAATCAGATAAAAAAAGATGGTGATTTTCATAGGGAGCTAATTTACTATCTCAATGAGTATGCCGGAAGACCTACTATACTCTACTATGCAAAAAGATTAACGGATGTTGTTGGTGGAGCAAAGATATACTTAAAAAGGGAAGATATGCTCCATACAGGGGCCCATAAAATAAATAACACTCTCGGACAGGTTCTCCTTACAAAGAAGATAGGTAAAAAGAGGATAATTGCAGAGACAGGTGCAGGACAACACGGGGTCTCAACAGCAACGGCTGCTGCTCTATTCGGTCTTAAATGTACCATATACATGGGAGAGGAAGATGCAGAAAGACAAGCTCTTAATGTTTTCAGGATGAAGTTATTGGGTGCAGATGTTGAGATAGTGAGAAGTGGAAGTAGGACATTAAAAGATGCGGTTAACGAAGCATTACGGGACTGGGTCACAAATGTAAGGACAACCCACTATATAATAGGGTCTGCGTTAGGACCACATCCTTTTCCTATGATAGTTAGAGATTTTCAAAGTGTAATAGGAAATGAAACAAAAAACCAGATAGTTGAGATAGAAGGAAGACTTCCTGATGCCGTTGTTGCCTGCGTAGGTGGAGGTAGTAATGCAATAGGGATGTTCTATCCATTTATAGAAGATACAGAAGTTAAGCTCTACGGTGTAGAGGCAGCAGGATACGGTATTGAAACCGGAATGCATGCTGCGAGCTTAAACGGTGGATCCGTAGGTGTTCTACACGGTATGAAATCTTACTTCCTACAGGATGAATGGGGTCAGATAGAACATACCCACTCAATATCAGCAGGGCTTGATTATCCAGGTGTAGGTCCGGAGCATGCTTACTTAAAAGATTCAGGAAGAGCTACTTATCTAACCGCGACAGATGAAGAAGCTATAGAGGGATTTTTCTTACTATCAAGAACAGAAGGTATAATACCTGCCCTTGAGAGTTCCCATGCTGTTATAAAAGCCGTAGAGATAGCAAGAGACCTTGGAAAGGGAAAAATTGTAGTTATCAATCTGTCAGGAAGAGGAGATAAAGATGTCCAGCAACTCAAAAACTATCTTGATGCAAATCCAGATGTAAGAGATAAGATTATGTCAAAACTTAAAGAGGTTTACGGCATCTAAATGGAGATAATACTTCCAATAGCAAATATCTCTGTAAATCCTTTAGAGATTGTAATTATAGGTTTTTGGGTAGGGATACTTTCTGGGATGCTGGGGATAGGTGGTGGAATAGTAGTTAATCCTATTCTCATAAAACTTGGAGTTCCTTCCGTTGTAGTCGTAGGAACATCAATAAGTCAGATGATTGGATCTTCACTTTCAGGATTTTTAACCTATCTAAGGTCAAAACTTGTAGATATTAAGATGGGCTTGTATATAGTGGCTTTTGGAATATTAGGAGGTATTACTGGGGTAGTTATAACAAACTACTTTAAACATCTTGGAAACGTTAGACAGTTTGTTCTCTCTGTATATGTAATCTATCTTTTTTTAATGGGAATTTTCATACTACTTGAAACTATAAAGAATAAAGGTAAAGAAGATAAAGAGGGAAAAATTAAAAAGTTCTGTGACAGATTACCTTTAAAAACAGAGTTTAAAGTAGGTGAGAGGTCTATAATTATTCCTGCCTTTATAGGTATTCTATCTGGATTACTTTCCGCAATAATGGGAATAGGTGGTGGGAATCTTGTAACTCCGGCTCTTATGTACCTTGCTGGTTATTCCATACAGATGGCTGTTGCTGTAAGTGTATTTCAGATGATATTCATCGCATCTTTTTTAGCTTTCTTCCACTCAATTTTCAATCACGGAGTTGATATAGTTCTTGGAATTCTACTTTTAGTAGGTTCATCATTCGGTGCAGTATTTGGGGCATTGATAGGACAGAAGATGAAGAAAGACCATCTCAAACTGATGTTAGTTTTCCTTATGATAACTGTTGCCATTTACAGCCTATTCCAACTTTTAGAAGGAAAAAGAGAAGTTTATAATCCTATTTTACCTGATAATATACTCTCCCACTTGCTTGTAGAACATCCTTACATATATTCAACCTTGGTGGTTATTTTGAGTTTAGTAATGGGATTTATAATCAGCAGTTTTGCCTTTAGGTCAAGAACATTTTTACTCTCTCTTTTCGGAAAAGGTGATTAAAAGGTAGATGCTAAAAGTAGGATTTATAGATTACAAAAATACCATACCCTTCTGTATAGAAAGTGTTAAAAATATAGAGGTAATACGGGATTATCCCGCAAACTTAAATAAGATGTTATTTGAGGGGAATATAGATGTAGGTATAGTTTCTTCTGGAGAGTATATAGAACATTACTACAGATACTTTATATTTCCGGAACTGTCCATATCTGGCTACAGAGATGTTAAGTCCGTTGCCATACTTTCAAATATACCTTTGGAAGATGTGAGTACTGTATATCTAACAAAAGAGTCAAAAACTTCCGTATTACTTACGAAGGTTATATTTGAAAAATTTTTTAATAAAAAACCAATCTACAGATATTTTGATTCTATAAAAAATAAAGAAACTGTATTGGTTATAGGAGATAAAGCCCTTGAAATTCATCAAAACTTCAAATACTGTTTTGACCTCTCTAAGATATGGTATGATTACACCGGACTACCATTCACATTTGCCCTGTGGTGTGTAAATAAAGACACTTTCTTTAAAAGTAGAGAAGAAGTTTTCTACTTATACACTAAACTTAGAGAAAACAAGGAAAATTTCTTTAAAAACTTAGATAGTATAAAATTAAACAAAGCTCTCAAAGATTATCTTAAAAATCTTGACTACTCGCTAACAGAGAAACATATAGAGTCTCTTTTCCTTTTTTCAGAGTATCTATTTGAACTTGGATATATAAAATCCATTCCAGATTTTAAATTTATAGATGGAGTTGTGATAACGAGAGATAAAACCAAAACTATCTATAACTTTGAGTATAGGGAAGCATACCACAGTACAAAAGCGGGAGCATACACAGAGAGTTTTGAGAAGTTTGTAAAACCATCTAATATGAAAACTATTTTAGAAAAAGGACAGCCTATAACTATTTTAGATGTAGGATTTGGTCTTGGCTACAATGTAGCGACAGCTATCAACTTTGCAAAAAATGTTTCAAATAAACCTGTTTTAGAGATAATATCCATAGAGAAAGACTTAAGCTTTCTTGAAAATATAAAGAAAATTGATTATCCGGAAAACCTGTCACAGGAGTATCATTTTATACTTTCATTAAAACCGGTTACAGTCAATATCTCCGGTGAAGAGATAAAAGGTTTTCAAACAAGAGAAGAAAATATAAATTTAACGGTTTTAATAGACGAAGGAAGGAAGATAATAAACCTCTTAAAAAGAGCGGGAAAAAAGTTTGATACCATCTTTTACGACCCATTTTCTCCGAAAGTAAATACGGAGATGTGGACTTTGGATATATTTAG
>JBBFMH010000082.1:3597-6780 GCA_037478615.1 Hydrogenothermaceae bacterium | reverse complement strand
CTATCATCTTCCTCAACTTGTAAAAATTTGATATTTATAATAATATATTCTTATGCAGAAAAAAGGTGCAAAAAAATCAGTAGAAAAAGCTTTAGATCTGTTAGAAGCTCTTAAAGAGCATGACTATTTAGGTGTTACAGAGCTTAGTAATATTCTGGGTTTAAACAAAAACAATGTTTTTCGTTTACTTGCCACCTTGGAAGTTAAAGGTTTAATAGAGCAAGATGAAGAAACCGGAAACTACAAACTTGGAACTAAAACTTTATTTTTGGAATATGCTTATATAAAGAACCTTCCCATCTTAAATGTGGCAAAGCCTTTTATAAAGAATCTAAGAAATCAGACAAACGAGAGTGTTTATCTCTCTATTTTACATGATAACGATGTAGTTTATATATACGAAAAACAAAGTAAACATTCTGTTTTAGTAAAATCGAGAGTTGCAAGGAGATTTCCAGCATTGGAAACTGCTGCCGGAAGATCAATACTTAGAGCAAAAAGAGACAACGGAGATATATTTGAGTGTGATGTTGAAGGGGCAGAGAGAGAAGTAAGTGAGATAGCTACAGTTATAAGAGACGAAGCAGATCATCCAGTAGCTGCACTTTCCATAGTAGCTCCTATAAGCAGATTAAATAAAGATAACTGTGAAGGACTGTTAAAGTATTACCTTTTAAACACGGCAAAAGAGATATCAAACATATCAAAGATAGACCTTCCTTAAAATTATTCGGAGGATTTGAATGCTCAGATTTTTAAATGCAGGAGAGTCTCACGGCCAAGCTTTAACCGTAATAGTGGATGGATATCCTTCCAATGTGAAGATAGATATAAATAAAATTAACCGAGAGCTTGCCAGAAGGCAGAAAGGCTATGGTCGTGGTGGTAGGATGCAGATAGAGAAAGATACTGCCGAGATTCTATCGGGAGTAAGATTTGGAATAACACTTGGTAGTCCGATAACAGTGATGATAAAAAATAGAGACTGGGAAAACTGGACTGAAATAATGTCTCCTACCGGAGAACCTACTGATAAAAGACAGATAGTAGAACCAAGACCGGGACATGCAGACCTTGTAGGAGGTATAAAATACGGCTTTTATGATTTAAGAAACATATTAGAGAGGGCTTCGGCAAGGGAAACTACTACAAGGGTAGCAGTTGGAGCTCTATGTAAGATACTTCTTGAAGATATAGGTATAAAGATAGGAAGTTATGTCATATCTATTGGAGAGAAGATTATAAAAAGGGAGGAATACGAAATTCTATCCCTTGAAGAGAGATTTAACAATGCAGAAAATTCGGAGATAAGGTTAGCAGTTAATGGTAAAGATGGAGAGTTTAAAGAGTATATAGACCATATGAAAAGAGAGGGGGAGAGTTTAGGAGGAGTGTTTGAAGTTTATGCCACCGGAGTACCTGTTGGACTTGGAAGTTATACTCAATGGGATACAAGGTTAGATGGTAAGATAGCACAGGCTATTATGAGTATTCAGGCAATAAAAGGGGTTGAGATAGGAGAGGGTTTTGGCCTTGCCGGTAAAGTAGGTTCTCAAGCCCATGACGAAATATTTTACGATAGAGAGAGAGGATTTTACAGAAAGACTAACAGAGCTGGTGGATTAGAAGGTGGAATGACTAACGGTGAGCCCATCATGGTGAGAGCAGCTATGAAACCTATACCTACACTTATGAGACAGAAATCTCTACAGTCTGTAAATGTGATAACGAAAGAGCCATTTATGGCGGCAAAAGAAAGGTCAGATATAACAGCGGTTCCAGCTGCTGCAGTAGTTGCAGAAAGTATGCTTGCCTTTGTCCTTGCAAGGGAAATATTAGAAAAGTTTGGAAATGACAACTGGATTCATATAAAAGAGAGAATAAATCAGTACAGAGAATATGTAAAAAGTTACTGATTATGAATAAGCCTAATAAAAATATTAGAAAAACTGAAAGATAGTGATATGAAAACGATTGTAGATGTTATAGAAGAGAGAGGTTTACAAAAGGGATTAGAGCAAGGTTTACAGCAAGGAATAAAAGAGAGCATTATAAAATTGTACACAAAGAAATCTTTTTCTCCAAAAGAGATAGCTGGTATATTAGACCTGTCTGTTGAATATGTCAAAGAAGTTTTGAAAGAGAAAGGTTATAGTGAGTAAATGAAGAGGTAAGTGGATTTTGAAAATTTTACAGGTAGTTGATGGGACTGGTTGGGGAGGAACTAAAGAACAAGTTTATTTAACTACTCGGGAGCTTAAGAAGAAAGGAGTAGATGTCCATATAGCTTTAAATCAAGATTACACCCAGATGATTCAAAAGTTAAACCCTTACAATATACCTATCCACTTCTTTGAGGATAATAAACCTAACCCAAGATACAGATGGTCAAACTACAAAAGATTAATTGATATTATTAATAACAATAGATTTGATGTAGTAGTGGCAAACTCACCAAAAGCTATGGACTACGTAGCTTTGGCAAGTTATTTCTTTAATCAAAAACCTAAAATTGTAGCAGTAAGGAGGTCCGGAAGAGTTCCATCCTTCCTATCAAAAATTATTAAGTACAGTAAAGCTGACAAAATAGTAGTCGTTTCCCAGGAAGTTAGAGATATTTTGGAAAAGAGAGATTTTTTCCCTGACAAACTTGTAACCATAAAAAGCGGCATAGATCTGTCAAGATTTAGGGTTAATCCGGAGGTTAGAGAGAAAGTAAGATCGGGTTTAGGAGTATCTGTCGAAAGTAAGATATTTATAAATGTGGCTAATTGGCAGCTTCAGGTAAAAGCACAGGATAAACTTATAGAGTCTTTTTCAAAGTTAAATTGTGCAAACTGCTTTTTAATTTTGGTAGGTCTTGATACAGATAGATATGCTAAAGAGTATGCAAAAAAGTTTGAAATAGAGAATAGAGTAATTGGTCTTGGGTTTAGAGAAGATATTCCTGATTTACTTAATGCTTCAGATTTTTTCCTTCTCTCTTCAAACTTGGAAGGAATAGCTGGAAGTCTTCTACAAGCTATGGCAACAGGAAAAGTAGTCCTTTCAACCTTAGCCGGTGGGATAGGAGAGTATCTAACCGATGGATATAATGGATTTGCTGTAGATGTGGGAGATTTTGAAAACTTTGCAAAAAAACTTAACTACCTTTTAAATTTACCAAAAGAAGAGTATGAAAGA
>JBBFMH010000082.1:0-3587 GCA_037478615.1 Hydrogenothermaceae bacterium | reverse complement strand
CTAAGAATGCAATAGAAACTGCCAAAGAGTACTCCATCGAGAAAACGACAGAGGGATATATTAAGCTGTTTGAGGAGCTGATAAGTGGCTAAGGTTTTTATAATTTACTATCATCATATATTAAAAAGTTGGGGTTCTGATGTTTATTATAAAACTTTTGATTTTGAGATAAACTATCTTAAAGAGAGATACAAAGTAATAACACTTGATGATGTTGTTGAGTATATTCAGTCTGGAAAAGAGCCGGAAAAACATTCCGTAGCCATAACTTTTGATGATGGCTATCTGAGTAATTTCGTTTATGCTTATCCTATACTAAAAAAATACAAAGTTAAAGCAACGGTTTTTCCAATATCTTCAAGGATATTAAAGGAGGATATTATCCGTCCAACTCTTGAAGATTACTGGAATGGTAAAGTTTCCTTTAAGGAATTACATAGACCAACCAGTATGGCGGAGGCGAACCTTAAATTTTTAAAACACGGTAGAAGTGAAGATTTTCTATCTGCCGCTGAGCTTAGAAAGATGAGTGATATATTTGATATAGGGGGACATGGGTCAGTCCATGCCAGAGTGTTTTACGAGGATAGGTTAGAGGATATTTTTGACGGCAAAAATGGACATTGGAGTTTTGCCTATGCCTATGAAGAGGATCCAAAAATTGGATATCCTATCTTTCCATCAAGGAACAACCTTTCTGTGAAAAGAGGATTTTTAAAAAGAGAAGTTAAAGATTTTATAAACTCCTTAGACAGAAAGTTTTTTAATCAAAAAGATTGGAAAAACCTGTTAAAGGAGGAGCTATACAAAAACTTTGATTCATTTCTTGATTTTGAAACCGACGAAGAAAGAGAGAGAAGAGTTTTTCAAGAGCTTACCAACTCAAAAAGAGAGCTTGAAAATATACTGGGAAGGCAGATTTACCACTTTGCTTATCCCTTTGGACACTATGACGATACAGTTGTCAATATAACTTCACAGATATTTAACTCTGGATTTACCACAGATAAGGGTATTGTAAAAAGTAAAATAGATATTCACAGAATACCGAGAATAGCCGTTGCAAAGGATATATTTAGTTTCTTTGGCATACTACTTAAAGTAAAGTTTGTTTATAATTAATCTATGATTGTTCTGTATTCCAACACAGAAAACGGTTGGCTTGGTAAGAGAGGATATTTTTTATTTGAAAATCCTATTATAACTGTAAGGTACTATAAAGACACTCTTTTTATTGGTAAAAAGAAAATTGAAACAGATAATCCCTTAAAATTAATTGAGAGATATTTAAATAGTGGTAAATTTTTTGCCTTAGGTTATATATCCTACGATTTTAAAGATTACACTCTAAATAATATAAAAAAGTATCCTAAGAGTAATCCTGGAATCTTTCCAATTATATATTTAAATTTTTACAAAAATTACAAAAATATAGAGATAGACCAAACATTTAACCAGTCAAAGATTGAGAAAATTAAATACTTAACATCAAAAGAAGAGTTTATCAGAAAAGTAGAGAAAGTAAAGGAGTATATAAAATCCGGAGATATATATCAGATAAACCTATCCCACAGAATAGATATAGAAGGTGTATTCAGCCCACTTTCTATATTCTTAACACTTTCCAAACTTCAACCTACCGACTATATGATGTATATAAGAGATAAAGATTTTAGAATTATATCCGGGTCTATGGAACTTTTTTTAAAAAAAGAAGGTGATAAGCTAACTACTAAACCAATTAAAGGAACTTGTAGCAAAGATAAAGATTATAAAATCCATCTTTTACACAGTGAAAAAGAAAGAGCAGAAAATCTTATGATAACTGACCTTATGAGGAATGATTTGGGGGTTGTCTGTAGGGATATAAAAGTTGAAAAGCTTTTTGAGGTTGAGGAGTATAAGACACTCTATCAGATGAGTTCAACTATAACAGGTAAAATTAGGGAAGGTATCTCTTTGATAGATATATTAAAAGCAACCTTTCCACCTGGTTCAGTAACCGGAGCACCGAAGAAGAGAGCTGTTGAGATAATTGAGGAGTTGGAAGACAGTAGAAGGTCTATCTACTGTGGATCCACAGTTTTAATAAAACCAAATATGGACTTCACTATGAGTGTAGCCATAAGACAGATGATATTTAAAAATCAAAAATGTTTCATATATGTTGGCTCCGGCATAGTCTGGGACTCAGATCCAGAGAAAGAATACGAAGAAACTCTTTTAAAATCCAAAGCTAACCTAAATTCGTTAGAATAGGTGTTATAATTTTAGTAATTTCTAACAGATGGAGGTAATATGGATATAAAGACCCTTGAAAATTGGCTTTACAGCACTATACAAAAGGTGTATGAGGTTTAGAGAGATTGGAAAGGGGTAAAATTACAAATAAGAAATATCAGGAAATTAACAATTGTCATAGGAATACGGCTACCCATGACCTTTCCGACCTTGTAAGTAGAGGAATATTAAAACGAAGTGGGAAAAGGGGTGCTGGAGCTTATTATGAAATTACACATTAATTGCACAAGAATTGCACAAAAAGAAGGTAGCAATTGGCTTGGCGATTTTTGCAATTACTTAGCAAATAAATGGAAAGGTAATGTAAGTAATGAAAATTAAAGATTAAAATAAGATATCCAAACCATGGTAAACTCTTTAAAGCTATGCACTCTTACTATATGGGAAGGCAAGTTTAAAAATATCTCTACGCCATAGTCATTTAAAATTTTTCTACCACTACTTAAAATTTATCTCTCTAAATACCCAATACACTCCTTTAAACTATCTATGAAGTAGTCAAGCTCTTTGGAGGTTATTGAGAGAGGGGGCATTATTACCATGACATCTCCAAGTGGTCTTACCCATATACCTTTCTTTAACATCATCTTTGCGACTTTAAACCCGGTTCTAAGTCCATAATCAAAAGGCTCTTTTGTTTTCTTATCTTTTACAAGTTCAACACCTGCCATAAGTCCATATTGACGAACATCACCAACATGTTTTAAATCCCAAAACTCTTTTAATCTTTCAGATAACTGTTTTATTCTATCTTTTACATTGTTTAAGGTTTTTTCTTCTTCAAAAAGATCAATATTTGCAAGAGCTACATTACAGGCTATTGGGTTTCCTGTATATGTATGTCCATGGTAAAAATGTTTTGCCTCTCCAAACTCTCCTAAAAATGCATTAAATATCTCCTCTGTTGTTAAAGTAGCCGCTAACGGTAGATATCCTCCAGTTATTCCTTTACCCATAGCCATGATATCTGGATTTACACCTTCTTTTATAGATGCAAACATCTCTCCAGTCCTTCCAAAACCTGTTGCAACCTCATCAACTATCATAAATATGTTATACTCCCTACATATTCTCTCTACTTCTTTTAGATATCCTTCTGGAAAAGGTAAAATTCCCGCTGCTCCCTGAACCCCAGCTTCAACAACAAACCCAGCTATCGTCTGATGATGTTGAAAAACAAACTCTTCAACTTCCTCTATCAATCTTTTAGTAGTTTCTCTTTCTAAGGCCTTTTCTCTTCCGGTAATCTCAACAGCTTTAAGATAGGGAGATGGAAGCTTATAAAC
>JBBFMH010000081.1:0-6784 GCA_037478615.1 Hydrogenothermaceae bacterium | reverse complement strand
CCTTAACCTCTCTATATTTACCATCTATCATAACTCCAACACTTATCTTCCTTATAACAAAGAGAGGTTTTTGGGTTTCTATCATAGATTTTGACACATCATAGTTAGTAGTAATGTCACTTTTTTCTCTCTGTTTTGTTCCTCCACCAAAAACTGGAACATTCATAACCGGTGGAACATTTGTTGGTGTACCTGGCGGAGCATTAACAGTTTGAGGTGACTCTGTCTCTGACTCCTTTATCTTCCTTTCGCTTACAACAGCGACTTTATCTGGGTCATATATCTCATCTTTCTGATTTACTTTACCAGTTTCAAGCTCTACAGAAGCTTTTACAACTACTCTTTCTGGTCCTACAACTTTTGCAAGCATTGCCTGTATATCTTTCTCTATCTGTCTCTCAAGTTTTCTCTTCAACTCTACAGCTTTATCTGAACTGGCAACTGCAGACTCTTCATCTATAAGGTCAGATAAAACCCTTCCTCTATTATCTACCACAGTAACATTTTCAGGTTTAAGATTTGGAACAGCTCTTGACACTAAAAAAACTATGGCTTTTACCTGCTCCTTAGTTAAATCTCTATCTGGGTATAACTTTATTATTACAGAAGCTTTGGCTTCTCCCTCATCTCTTATAAATATTGAGTCTTTTGGAAGAGCTATATTTACCTTGGCATCTTGGACTGCATCTATATGTTTTATAGTCCTGGTAAGCTCTCCCTCAACAGCTCTTATATAGTTAACATTTTCTTGAAATTGGGTAGTACCTAATTTTGGCTCTTCAAATATCTCAAATCCTACAACCTTACCTGATGGCAACCCCTTCGCCGCCAGTTTAAGCCTTGTTTCATGGACTTTATCCTTTGGAACAAGGATGATGCTACCATTTCCGTCAATTTTATAAGGTATGCTCTCCTGTCCCAAAACGGTTAAAACATTCCCGGCATCGTCAGGACTTAAATTTGTGTATAAAACTGCATAATCTTCTTTCTTCAAAGAAGAAAATAGAATGATACTTAAAATTATTACAAGAAATAATCCAGCGATCCCAATGATAACATACTTTAACTTACTTTTATCTTGTAGTAAGCCTAAAACTTTCCCTTTAATCTCCTGAAAGTTCAAGAAAATATTCTCCCCTATACCTGCATTCTCATTATCTCTTGATAACTTTCAAGGGCTTTATTCCTGATTTCTGTAAGAAGCCTAAAAGATATATCAGCTTTCTCTATAAGATACATAGCTTCCTGCAGATTTTCCACCTTCCCTAATGCGATCTGTTTTTCTACCTCCTTAACTTTTAGAAGATCTTCATTTACATCTTTTATAAAATTTTCAAGAATAGAAGAGAATCCTTCTACTTTCTTCTGACTCTTTTCATCAAGTTTTAAAGGTAAAGAGTCCGTCAGATTTTCTATCTTCATAGCTTATCCCCCTTAAACTCTTATTATCTCCAAACTTTTAAGAAGCATATCCTTGTGGGTGTTAAATGCCGTTAAATTAGCTTCATAACTTCTGATAGCAGACATCATATCAACCATCTCTTTAAGTGGATCAACATTAGGAAGTCTCACATATCCATTTTGATCTGCATCCGGATTACCAGGATCGTACTTTAACCTAAAATCTGAAGGGTCTGTCTGTATCTCTTTAACTCTTACTTTATAAACAGGAGTTTTAGATTGAGTATCCAAAATTGCCTCAAAAACAGGAACTTTCCTTCTATAAGGTTGTCCATCTTCTGTCCTGGTAGAGTTCACATTTGCAAGATTACTCGCAGATAGGTCTATTCTAACTCTCTCTGCCTGCATTCCGGAAACAGCTACTTCAAGACCCTTAAAAATCATCTCTTACCCTCCTTACCTTCCAGATATTGCATATTTTAACTTTGCCATCTCTTTCTTCATTATCTCAACAGCTGTTTTATACATTATTGAACTCTCTGCAAGTTTTGCCATCTCTTCTTCTACAATAACCTTATTTTGGTCATATCCTGTAATATATCCAGATTCAATCTTAACAAAATTTACTCGGTCCTTACTTTCCGGATTTATATGTCTGTCATTGGTAGTTTTAATCTTGGTTTGATTAGCCAATATCTGCTGAAAAGTGATATCCACAGGTTTATAAAACGGTGTATTAGCATTTGCAATATTTCCCTGTATAACTTTACTTCTCTCCATAAAGAAAGATGCTGACTTATTAATGAGGTCTAAATCCTTAAAAATGTCAGCCATATCACTTTACCTCTTTTAAAAATTTATAATTTTTATAAACTTCTATTGCAACAAAAGCTACTTCTGTTTTACATTGATTAATTTTACCATATATTTCGTCAATATCCGAAAAATCTGAAGCTCTTATTTCAGATATAAGATAGTAAGGTAAGATATCACACTTCCTATCAGAGTTAGCAACAGCTTTGGTGTAAGGCTTAACAGCTTCCACTATACCCTTATAATCTCTATTTTTATACAACTGTCTAACTGTCGTTTCTAATGTATATACCATATCTGGTGGAAGATCATCTTTCATCAATTTAGTTTCTGAAAGTAGTTTGGTTAATTTTAAAAGATTGTCTCTACTTTTTGTTTTTTTATAAATCTCAAACTGATAACTTAAATTTATTTCCGGAGGCAATGAAGACAAATCACAATCTTTAAACTCCCTTTCAACTTTATTCTCAATAACAGCTATGAACACCTCATCAAAACATTTTTTTTCTTTGATACTCTGTAATGTCTGTAAAGCCTTTTCTTTTTGACCTAAGCTGTAATAAAGTGATACAAGACTTCTTTTATCCTCATCTTCATTATACTTTGATACCATAAACTCAAGTAGCTTAACTATTGATTTTTTATCAAAGTTGTTTTTATTCATACTATCCAGAATTTTTACAAAAATCTGTCTATCAAACACATCCATAAAGAATTTAGGGTTTGAAGAATAAAGCTTTAAAAGGTCTCTATCATCAGCTTTTAAAATGTATGGAGTCCAAAGAGTAGATATATACCACTTCTGATCCGGATTTAGTATCAAAGGATGAAGTAATGAAAGTTCCCAGGAAAGTCTATCTACAAGGTAATCTGTTCTGTTTCTAAAAACCAACACTCCAAAATTTGCTATGGCATACTTTCCTATATAGTTTGTTCTATTACTTATCAATGTTTTTACGGTAAACTTTATAGGATCTTGAAGTTCTTTTATTTTTTCTATTTTAGGCTTTAAGTCAGGAAAAAACTCTACTAAAGCAAGCATCTTTAATCTTGCTACTGTATTTTCTTCTGTTTCTGGAAATTTATTGATAACTATCAGATAGTTGTTGAAAGCTTCGTTTTTGTCTTTTTGGATTAGAGCTATATCCCCAAGTCTTATATATGATTTTCTTATAACATCGTCATTTTTAACTATGGATATAATTCTTCTGAATATCTTTTTTGCAAAATCATAATCTCCATTTAAGAAAGCAGTCTCTCCAACATAGAAGTAAAAATCGGGATTATCAAGTAGATAAAACTCAAAGTCATTATAAACATCTTTAAAAAGCTGTAAAGCTAAGGAGTATTTACCTTCATAAAAATATTTCATACCTGTCAAAAATGTTAACTCTTTACTTTCTCCAAATGAGAGAGGTGCAAGGTATATAAGATACTTTGAGTATGCATCTATATTTCCAACCATAACTGCAGTTCTCATAAGTCCAAAGATTATCCTGTTATTTAATTTATCATCTTTATTATTCATCAAAGCCATCTTGTAAAGAGTAAAAGCTCTTTCAAAAAAGGATAACCTTTCAAAGACGGAAGCCTTTGTGTAGTAATAATCAGAGCTACTCTCTCCCCCAGCTTGAATATACATATTTAGATAGTAATTAGCTTTCCAAAGGTACTGTTTTAAGCCAGTTTTTTTACCTATCTCAAGGTAGATCTTGGCTGTAAGGAGTAGGACATCTTTATATTTTTTATCCTTTTGGTAGAAAAAAGCTTTTTCTACTGTATCTAAAGCACTGTAATAAGAACCTCTGTTATAATCTTCAAGAGCAGACTTATAGTATTCCTCTAATTTAGAGATCTCTTTCCCAAATGACGAAAACGAGATAACTAAAGATAGTATCAAAAAAATTTTTCTCATGCGGATATTCTAAAACCATCAGACCTTACATTATCACTTATATTTACCTTTGAACTATAAACCTTTGTTATCTTTGTCTTATCCCTTATTATCAGATTATGATTATTAAGACCGTTTTCTGTAAGAATTTTTTGGATATTTTGAATAATCTGCGGATTTAACTGTTGTTCTGTTGTTAAGTACATAATCATACCGTTGTTTATAGACTGAATACTTATCTTTGTATCAAGATAGTTAAACGTTAGGTTAAATTTATTTTGATTGACTTCCGATTGTATATCACTTTGATTACCAC
The DNA here is from genome assembly GCA_037478615.1 of Hydrogenothermaceae bacterium. Classification (GTDB taxonomy): domain Bacteria; phylum Aquificota; class Aquificia; order Aquificales; family Hydrogenothermaceae; genus JAOABC01. The sequence continues at coordinate 2,360 of JBBFMH010000081.1, read as the reverse complement.
TCTGTCCTTGATTTTGAGAACTATGATCATAATCATAACTATCAGAACTTCTCACATCTATCAGATTTACCAACCCAAACTGACTTTGCCCACTTTGTCCAACATCTATATTAACATTTATACTCTCCTGTATCTTGATATTCTGAAGTATTCCAGTATTTTCTACAGATACAGTTCCCTCTACAACTTCAAAATTTATGACATTACTTATAGTGTTAACAGATTCGTTTCTTTTTATCATCTCGTAGTTCGAATTTTCAAATAACTCTTTAAGTTTTGGCTTAATATCCTCTCTAATTTTCGGCTCTTTTGCTACAAGATTAGTTACCGAAACAGTTAATAAATCTCTATTTTGTAATTTTTTACCTGTAATATTTTCATTTATCTTTTCTTGATTAATCTGCTTAGACTTAACATCTTCAGTTTTTTGCTGTTTTATTCTTTCTACCTCTATTAAACCTGTTTGAGATATAGTTGTGGTTTGGGTTGAAGTTTTGAGATTACCAACATCTCTTCTCTCATCTTTAATTTCATTACCAAATTGGATATGTTGTAAAACTGTATCCTGGTTAATCTTCTTATCACCTGATAAAACAACCTGTCTATTAAAATCTTCTCTTTCTTTTATGATTTGATATCCATTTTTTTCATTTATCTTTTCTTGGTTAACCTGCTTGGACTTAAGATCTTCAGTTTTTTGCTGTCTTTCTTTAACCATAGAATTAATAGATCCTTCTTTCTTTTGAGACCTATTTAGAGTAGTATCTGATAAAAGTTTTATTTTTTCCATATCTGATAGTTTGGTTTTGGTAAAACTTAAATTCTCAGGATTATTAACAACTTTTATATCTTTATGATTTTCATTAGCTGACAGAGTTAGATTTTTAACCTTATCAGTTTGAGCAAAGGCTTCTGATATATTCATATAGTTATCCATACTCTGAACTTTGATAGAACTTTCTAAATGTTTATCCTTATTTTTATCTTTTTTAGAGTTTAAAGTGGTAGATGTAGTATTATCATTTTTAGATGTTTTTTCTCTGTAGAAAAGAATGTCAAAGAAAGATGAAGAGCTTACTTTCTTCTTTTTCCCTTTTTCCCCTATCATAGAGTGACTAAGCTGTAATGACACTACATTGTTTTCCATAACTTTCACCTTTAGATAATATCATACAAAAATCTTTTTAACTTTTCAATAGCAACGTTTTTAACCTGGGATATCCGGGATAGAGATATCCCCAAAATCTCTGATATCTCTTTCGGCTCTTTTTCTTCAAAAAATAACATCTGGATAACCTTTTTATCTGTTTCAGAAAAATTTTTATCCATATAGCTGTTTATCTTCTCTATCAACTCTTTTATTGAGTACTCTTCTTCCGGAGTTTTTACTTTTGATACAAACGTATCTATAAAAGATATACTTTCATCTTCTTCAGATATAACTTTATCGATACTTACAAATATTGCTGTATTGGATACAGGTAAATCTAAACCTTCTTCTGCTCTCTCTGTTTTAATTTTCTCTCTTTCCGTATGTGGCATTATATCTAAGGACCTCAAAAAATCTAAAATCTCTCCCCTTATTCTTATATAAGCGTATGTTGAGAATTGAGCTCTATCTTGTTTATAACTATCGATGGCCTTTATAAGTCCTATAATTCCTACTTGAACCAAATCATCAAACTCAATACCACAGTCAGGAAGTTTTGCATATATCTTGCTTGCAACCTTTTTAACAAGTTGTAGGTTATCTTCAACAATCTTCTTTCTTTCATTATCTAATTTCATCATCTTTTAAAGAAAGATAGGAATTTTCCCCAAAAAAACTCTTCGTTTTTCATTGCAGGTATATTCAACTCTTCTTTTACTATCTCTATCAGATATTTAGTGTAGTTATCCTTTGGAAAGCTTTCTGTAATTAACTTTCTTTCTAAAACAGTTTTCCTTAGCTCCTCTGAAAATGGAAGAGATCCTGCAAATCTTAGATCTGTCTCCAAAAACTTAACAGATGAGTTGTTTATCTTTTCATAAACCTTTATACCTTCTTCTCTATTTTTACACATATTAACAACAATATCAAAATCAGAGTAGTTGTAGATTTTGATCATGGTCTTTATGAGAGCATAAGCATCTGTTATAGCTGTAGGCTCAGGAGTTGTTATTATAAAACTTTTATCTGATGCTCTTATAAAATTTATAACTTCATCTGTTATTCCGGCAGATGTGTCAATTAGAACATAGTCGTAATTTTTTGAAACTTTCTCTATCTTATCCATAAGTTTGTCTATATTTGCAGATTCTATCTCACTAAGCTTTTCAAATCCAGAAAATCCAGGCAAAACATCAAAATTTTTTATATT
>JBBFMH010000080.1:0-6807 GCA_037478615.1 Hydrogenothermaceae bacterium | reverse complement strand
GGAGTATGATAAAATTTTTAGGTGAAGGTGTTCACGATGTATAGAACTCATACAACATTTTGCCTTGAGAGTTTTCTTATTGTAAAATATTTAAGACAAAACTAACAAGAGGTTATTATGACTTTTCAGGATATAATAACAACCTTACAGAGATACTGGATCAGTAAAGGATGTATTCTGTGGCAACCTTATGATATTGAAGTTGGTGCCGGGACGATGAATCCGGCAACATTTTTAAGGGTTTTAGGTCCTGAGCCGTGGAATGTATGTTATGTAGAGCCTTCAAGAAGACCAAAAGATGGAAGATACGGAGAAAATCCAAACAGATTACAACATTACTACCAATTTCAAGTTATTTTAAAACCTACTCCGGAAAATCCACAAGAGTTATACCTTGAAAGTTTAACAGCTCTTGGCATAGATTTGACAAAACACGATATTAGATTTGTAGAAGATGACTGGGAAAGTCCGACCTTGGGAGCTTGGGGACTTGGATGGGAAGTTTGGCTTGATGGAATGGAGATAACTCAGTTTACCTATTTCCAGCAGGCAGGCAGTTTAGACCTTCCAAGTATAAGTGTAGAGATAACCTACGGATTAGAGAGAATTGCAACCTATCTACAAGGTGTTGACAGTGTTTATGACATAGTGTGGTCGGAGGGACTTACTTACGGAGACATATATAAAGAGTCAGAAAGGCAGTGGTCTATATACAACTTCGAAGAAGCAGATGTTGATATGCTTACAAAAACATTCGATATGTATGAAAGAGAGGGATACAGACTTATAGAGAGAAACCTTCCAATTCCGGCTTACGACTATGCATTAAAATGCTCTCACACCTTTAACTTACTGGATGCAAGAGGAGCAATATCTGTAAATGAGAGGGCAAGATATATAGCAAGGGTTAGAAATCTTGCGAGAGAGTGTGCCAAAGCCTTTGTCTCCCATAGAGAAGAGCTTGGATACCCATTAATCAAAAGGAGTTAACATGGCAGAGTATCTTTTTGAGATAGGTTGTGAAGAACTTCCACCAAAAGCTTCTAACAGTTTAAGAGAGTATTTTTATAACTTTTTTAAAGATGAGTTTAGAGAGTTTTTCAGTATAGATTCGGAAGAAAATATAAAAATCTTCTCAACTCCAAGAAGATTGGGAGTTTATATAAAAAATCTTAGAGAAAAAAGCCCATCTTTAATACAAACATTAATAGGACCTCCTTACAAGGTAGCTGTAGACAACGAAGGAAAATTTACGAAAGCAGCAATATCCTTTGCTCAAAAGAACTCAATACCTCTTGAAAAACTCACAAAGATAACAACAGAGAAAGGTGAATATATAGGATGTTATATAGAGAAGGAAGGGGAAGAGTTAAGAGATTTTATAAGAAAAACTGTTCCAAAGGCATTTAATAATCTTCCTTCATTAAAATCTATGAGATGGAATGAAACAAATTTCACATTCCCAAGACCGATAAGATGGGTTTTATCACTTCTTGATAACGAGGTTGTTGAGTTTGAAGTAGCAGGTATAAAGGCTTCTAAACACACTCATCTCCACAGATTTATGACAAATCCAGTTGGCAGAGGTGAGAGAAAAGACATAAATCATCCTTCAGAGTATGAAGAGAAACTTAAATTAGGTTTTGTAATTCCATCTTTTGAAGAAAGAAAAAAATCTATACAAACCCAAATTACAGGTTTTGCAAAAACATTAGATGCAGAAGGAATTATGGATGAAGATCTAATAGATGAGGTTGTCAATCTCACTGAATTTCCGGTTGGTATACTCGGAGAGTTTTCCCCCGAATACCTTGTTATGCCCGATGAAGTTATAATAACAGTCTGTAAACATCACCAGAGGTATTTTAACTTTAAAAAGAATGGAAAACTTATTCCTAAATTTCTTGCATTTTCAAATAATGCCGTTAGAGATAGAGATGTAGTTAAAAGAGGTTATGAAAAAGTCCTAAGGGCAAGACTTGAAGATGCTCTATTTTTCTACAAAGAAGACCTTAAGAAAAAATTAGAAGATAACATACCTAAACTGAAAAATATACAGTTTCATGAAAAACTTGGCTCCGTTTACGATAAAGTTCTTAGAAACTTAGAATTTGCGAAAAATATAGCTACACTAATTGGATACACAGATATCCAAAAATTAGAGAGGTCCTGTTATCTTTCAAAGGCAGACCTACTTACAGAGATGGTTAAGGAGTTTGACGAGCTTCAAGGTATTATGGGAATGTACTACGCTTTAAAACAAGGTGAAGATGAAGAAGTAGCAAAAGCAATTTTTGAACATTACCTTCCCAGAACAGCAGATGATATATTGCCACAAACTTTAACCGGTACAGTTTTGGCTTTAGCTGATAAACTTGATACAGTAATATCTTTTATATCTGTAGGTGAGATACCGAAGGCTTCAGCAGACCCGTTTGCTATCAGAAGAAACGCAATAGGAATAATAAAGATTCTTATTTCAAAACAGATAAATTTAGACCTATCTAGGATTACTGACAATATACAGGTCTTAGAGTTTATAAAATCAAGATTAGAGAGCTTTCTAACATCTGAAGGTATTCCGGCCGATATAGTAAACGCTGTTCTATCTACACAGGACTTTGACCCATACTCAATATATCAAAAATCTAAAGCTTTAATGGAACTTAAAAATAATCCGGAGTATGAAAAGATAGTTATGGTATTTAAAAGAATAGCAAACATAGTTCCTCCAGAATTTGAAGGTGGTTTAAACATAAATCTCTTTGAAAAAGATGAAGAAGTTAAGTTAAACGAAAAACTACAAAGTATAAAACCAGTATTTAAATCTTATGTAGACAAAAAAGATTATCAAAAGGGATTACTGACACTGTTAGAACTAAAACCATACATAGATAGTTTTTTTGATAACGTTATGGTTATGGTAGAAAACCAAGACATTAAAAACAACAGACTTGCCTTACTTAAAGAGATAAATTCTTTATTTAGAGATATAGCTGACTTTACAAAAATAATCGGAGGTTAAAACTATGAAAGACAACCTTGTTCTTTGGCTTAATGAAGTTGGAATGGAAGATATAGAGCTTGTAGGCGGGAAAAATGCTTCCTTAGGAGAGATGATTAAAAATCTTTCACCACTTGGTATTAAAATTCCTATGGGATTTGTAGTAACATCAAAAGCCTACTGGTATTTTGTGGAGTATAACAACTTAAAGGAAAAGATTAGGGAAACTTTAACAGGTCTCAACCCTGATAATATTGAAGACCTTGCAAAGAGAGGACTTGCTATAAGAGATATGATTAAAGGTGGAACATTTCCTTCTGATCTAAAAGATTACATAGTTAAAACCTATGAAGAATTAAGTAAGATGTATGGACAGTACAGAGTAGATGTAGCTGTTAGGTCATCTGCAACAGCAGAAGATCTGCCTAATGCATCCTTTGCCGGACAGCAAGACACATATCTAAACATAAAGGGAGATGAAGACCTTCTATCTGCAATAAGAAGCTGTTTTGCATCACTCTTTACAGACAGAGCTATATCGTACAGGGAATCATTCAAGTTTGACCACTTTGCCATAGGACTTGCAGTCGGTGTCCAGAAGATGGTAAGGTCAGACCTTGCTGCCTCAGGTGTTGCATTTTCAATAGACTCTGATAGTGGATTTAAAGATGTGGTCCTCATAAATGCCTCTTATGGATTGGGTGAGATGGTTGTCCAGGGAGCTGTAACACCTGATGAGTTTCTTGTGTTTAAACCAACTTTAAAAGAAGGATATGAAGCAATAATAGAAAAGAAACTTGGTAGAAAGACCCATAAGATGGTTTATGGTACATCACCGGAAGAAAGGACAAAAATAATTGCTGTATCAAAAGAAGAACAAGCTAAATTCTGTCTATCTGATCCAGAAGTTTTAAAACTTGCAGATTGGGTTATGAAAATAGAAGAGTACTACTCAAACAAATACGGAAAATGGACACCTATGGACTGTGAGTGGGCAAAAGATGGTGAGATAAACGAACTGTTTATAGTCCAGGCAAGACCAGAAACAATTCACTCTCAAAAAGATCACTCAAAAGTTATAACTTACAAGATAGTAGAGCCTTACGAAAAGAGAGAGAAGAAAAGAATAGTGGAAGGTATAGCAGTAGGAGATAAAGTTGCATTCGGAAAAGTTAGAATCCTTCATGACCTTGAAGATGCTAAAAACTTCCAAGCAGGGGAAGTCCTCGTTACAGATATGACAGACCCAGACTGGGAACCAATAATGAAAAAAGCTGCTGCTATTGTTACAAACAAAGGTGGTAGGACTTGCCATGCTGCAATAGTTGCAAGGGAGCTTGGAGTCCCTGCTGTTGTTGGAGCAGGCAATGCTACGGAAATCTTAGAAAATGGTGATGAGGTAACTGTCTCATGTGCAGAGGGAGATAGAGGTTATGTTTACAGAGGAAAAGTAGAGTATGAAGTAGAGGAGTTTGATCTAAACGAACTTCCTAAAACAAAGACACCTGTACTTATGAACGTAGCATCTCCGGAGGGAGCGTTTGACTTCTCTTTCCTACCAAACTCCGGAGTTGGACTTGCCAGAGAAGAATTTATAATAAACAACTATATATCTATTCACCCACTTGCACTCATAAAGTTTGATGAGATAAAAGAGAAAGACCCTGAGCTTGCAGAGATTATAGAGGATAGGACTTTTGGATATGAAAATAAAGAAGAGTACTATGTTAAGAAGTTATCCTACGGTATAGCAAAAATAGCAGCAGCATTCTACCCTAAACCCGTTATAGTAAGATTTTCTGACTTTAAATCAAACGAGTATGCAAACCTTATAGGTGGAAAATATTTTGAACCAGAAGAAGAAAACCCAATGATAGGATTTAGAGGTGCATCCAGGTACTACTCCGACTTTTTCAAACCTGCCTTTGGTCTTGAATGTAAAGCAATTTTAAGAGTAAGAAATAAAATGGGACTTAAAAATGTGATAGTTATGGTTCCTTTCTGCAGGACACCAGATGAAGCTAAGAAAGTTCTCGAAGTTATGGAAGAGTATGGATTAAGGAGAGGAGAAAACGATCTTCAAGTCTATGTTATGTGTGAGCTTCCTTCAAACGTTATCTTAGCAGATCAGTTTGCAGAGTATTTTGACGGATTCTCAATAGGTTCAAACGATTTAACTCAGTTAACTCTTGGATTAGATAGAGACTCCTCCTTGGTAGCCCATCTTTACGATGAAAGAAATGAAGCAGTTAAAAGAATGATATCTCAGGTTATAAAGACAGCAAAAGAAAAAGGTAAAAAGATAGGTATATGTGGACAGGGACCTTCAGACTTCCCTGACTTTGCTCAATTTTTAGTAGAGCAAGGTATAGACACTATATCAATAAATCCGGACTCTATTATAAAAACCACAAAAGCTATCTATGAAATAGAGAAAAAACTCGGTGTTCAGTAGATTTTAAAGGTGGCTTTAAAGCCACCTTGCATTTTATTAAATATTACTTTATTATTAAAGTGGGTAAAGATTCTTCCGAAAAATAAAAATAGAATAAGGTAGGGGAAAGCAATGCTGAAACTAAAAATCCCAAACATAAAATTTCCTTCAATAGGAAGACAAGAAAAAGTCACAATAGGCATAGAGGTAGATCATGACTATTGTAGAATATCTGCTCTTTCGAGAGAAGATAGCGTTTTGTCCTTACCATTTATGCCTTTTGAGTTTGATATTTTAGAAGATGAAGATCAATCTGGATTAATATTAAAAGATGAGTTAAATAGGAGAAGTATCAATATCAAAACCGCTAATTTCAGTGTTCCTATCTCTTCAACACTTTATAAAAACATAAGGCTTCCAAAAGCTTCGGAAAAAGAATTAAAGGAAGCTATTGAGTGGAATATAAAAGAAGATATTGAAAATTTAAAAACTTCAACAATTTTTGATTATGCTGTCTTATCAGAAGAAGAAGATTTCTTAAACATCGTGGTTGTTATAACAAAGTTGGATGCGGTTAACAGGATATTGGCAATAGCAGAAAGTGCTGGTATTGAGCCGGACATAATAGACAGTGTAGGGACATCCCTCGTTAACATGGCATTACTCCAAAAAACCAAGATAGAAAGTCATAGAGAAGAAAAAAATATATGCGTTGTTCACATTGATAGAAATGATTCTTTTATTCTCTTCTCAAAAGATAATATCGTTTTACAACCTCTTGATTTTGATGTTAAGAAATATGAGCTTTTATCCGCGGATGATAAAGAGCAAGAAGTCGTGAAGTTAATAAACGAGATAAACTACTTTTTCTTAACCATAAATGAACCAAAAATTATCTATACAAGTGGATATTTCGTTAAGTTTCCAGAAATTAAAGCTTACATGCAACTAAAATTTAGCTCAAGATTTATACTTGAAGACCTTGATCCCCTTGTTGCTTTGGATATCAAATATAACGGTAGTTTTCCTTTACAGCTTTATAACACTTCCCTATTTTTAGCATACAGAGGTATAGAAAGATGATAAAGATAAATCTTAATCCTAAAAGAGAGAAGAAGAAACTTCCATCTTTTAAAAAGCCAGTAATAGAACTTCCGGAGATATCCTTAAAAAGTGAGAAAGTAATCTTTATTATTGTTCCGGCAATAGTGTTTGGAGGAACACTCTTATACTATCTCTACCTATCAAATAAAGTTAGTTCCCTTTCAGAAGAAAAAGAAAGACTCTCAGTGGAGATATCAAAATACAAAGATGTTAAAGGTAAAATAGAAAAATTGAAAAAAGAGATAGCTGAAAATGAAAAAATAAG
>JBBFMH010000079.1:0-6927 GCA_037478615.1 Hydrogenothermaceae bacterium | reverse complement strand
TTAGACGATATACCTTTTTTATTTTTAACTTTTACATAATCATCAAAAAAACCGATAAATCCGAAAGATATGAATGTAAGAAGAGTTATCCAAAAATAAAGGTTATCAAGTCTACTCCACAGTAAGGATGTTATAAGGACAACAATTAATATTAAAACTCCTCCCATTGTAGGAGTATGTTTCTTTAGTTGATGCCAATCAGGAGTGTCTTCTCTCACATATCCACCTTTTTTGTTTTGAAACTCTTTTAAATTATTGATAATATGTGGTGCCAAAACAAGAGATAGTAAAAATGCTGTTATAAGTGCATAAAAACCTCTAAAAGTTATGTATTTAAATAGATTTATATCAAGATATTCATAAAATATGTGATAGAACAATCTTTTTCTCCTCTAACATCTGTTTGGTGAAAATAATCTATCCATTATGATAGCTGCGGCATTTCTAACAGATAGATGGTTATAATCTCCAGCTCCAAGTATAGGTTCTAAAATGTAATCACAGCTTTCAACTAACTCTTTAGGCATTCCCCAGCCAGTTCCAAGCAAGATAAGAAATATATCTTCCCTCTTATCCATTATCTCTCTCATCTGACCGTAAGAAACTGTCTGAGGATATCTCTTTGCAGATGTACCTATAAGCTTAGGATATCTTCCCTTCTCTCTCTTTATATCTTCCATAACTTCCGTTAAAGAAGATGCTATCCTCACCATACTTCCTGCCATAGACCTTCTGGGGTTAAATGTTGATCCAAAACCTTCAGTCCAGTATTTTAACTGTTCCTTTATAATAAACTGTTGGGCTTCCAGTGGTTGGACTATGTAATAAGCGGCAAGTTCATAGGTTCTTGCTGGTCTTGCTATATCATGAAAATCCAATGTTGTAAATGATGTACAAACCCATCTTCCTTCTTTGTTAACAGCTGGATAGTGTAAAACAGTAATATAAACGTGATCGTTAACCATTTTCCTCCTCTAAAGGTTTTATTCCATCTTTAACAAGTTTGTATATTATACTGTCAACTACAGCTTGCCATGAAGCCTCTATGATGTTATCTGAAACACCAACAGTTCCCCATTTTTTATCTCTATCTCTACTCTCTATTAAAACCCTGATTTTTGCCGCAGTTCCTCCACTTTCATTAACTATTCTAACCTTGTAGTCTATAAGCTCTACTTCTGCCAATGAAGGATATCTGTTTATCAATGCTTTCTTTAAAGCTCTGTCTAAAGCATTTACAGGACCATGTCCTAACGAAGCTGTATGCTCATAATCGTTTTTTATCTTTATCCTAACTGTTGCTTCAGATATAGGTGTTAGATCTGTGTATCTTCTTGCTATCAAAACTCTATAAGCATCTAAATCAAAATATCTTCCAAGAGTTCCTAAGTGCTTCCTTATAAGAAGTTCCAAAGAACCTTCTGCAGCCTCGTAATGATATCCCTGATTCTCCAACTCTTTTATCTCTTGTACAAGTTTTGTTATTCTCTCATCTTTCTCATCTATCTCTATACCAAGTTCCCTTGCCTTATAAACGATATTGCTCTTTCCTGCAAGGTCCGAAACTAATACTTTCCTTCTATTTCCAACTTCCTCCGGAAGAATATGTTCATAACTTCTCGGAGTTTTTAATACTGCGGAAGCATGGACTCCACCTTTATGGGCAAAAGCACTATCCCCAACATAAGGCATATTCTTAGGGACTGGCATATTTACAATATCAGATACAAAGTTAGATATCTCTTTCAATCTCTTTATGTTTTCTCTTGGCACGGTTTCATAACCAAGTTTTAAAGAGAGATTTGGAATAATAGAACATAGATTTGCATTTCCACACCTCTCTCCTATACCGTTTATAGTTCCATGGATCATAACAGCACCGTTTAAAACGGCAGCTATTGATGTCCATACAGCGGTGTCAGAGTCGTTGTGGGCGTGTATTCCAAGTTTTGTAGTTATTCCGGCTTCTTTTACAGCTTTAAATATCTGCTCTATCTCGTTGGGAAGTGTCCCGCCGTTTGTATCACACAGGACTAAGTAATCTGCACCTGCCTGCTGAGCAACCTTTAAAACTTCTATCGCATACTCGGGATTAGCCTTATAACCATCAAAAAAATGTTCAGCATCAAATATAACTTCATCTGTAAATCTTTTTAAATACTCTATAGATGAGAATATCATTTCAAGATTCTGTTCTAATGTTGTTTTTAAAGCCTCGGTAACATGTAAATCCCAAGATTTTCCGAATATAGTTATAACTGGAGTTTCCGCTTTTAAAAGATCCTGTATCTGTGGATCTTCTTCAACTTTTAAAGAAGCTCTCCTTGTTGATCCAAAAGCAGTGATTTTGGAGTTTTTTATATTAAGTTTTTTCACTTCTTTAAAGTAAGCCATGTCTTTTGGATTTGAACCTGGCCATCCAGCTTCTATATAATGGACTCCAAAACTATCCAATTTCTCAGTTATCCTTAGTTTATCCTCAACAGATACACTTACACCTTCTGCCTGAGTTCCATCTCTAAGGGTTGTGTCGTATATCAGAACTTTTTTCTCCATCTTTTACTCCTTTAAATCCTTACATTTACACCTTTACTTTTAAGGTATCTTTTTAAATCAGGTATATCTAACTCTCTAAAATGGAATAGAGAAGCCGCTAACGCCGCATCAGCTTTTCCTTCCGTAAATGCCTGATAGAAGTGATCCATACTCCCTGCACCACCAGAAGCTATAACAGGTATTTTAACAGCTTCGGATACAGCTCTTGTAAGATTAACATCATATCCACTTTTTGTCCCATCTCTATCCATAGAGGTTAGAAGTATCTCTCCGGCTCCAAGATCGTAAACAGCTCTTGCCCATCCAACTGCATCAATTCCGGTAGGAGTTCTACCGCCATTTATATAGACTTCCCACCTATTTTCACCAACCTGTTTTGCATCTATTGCCACCACTATTGTAGATGAACCAAATCTCTTTGCCGCAGACTCTACTAAAGATGGATTTTTTACTGCAGCTGTATTTATAGAAACTTTATCTGCACCACTTTCCAGTAATTTTCTTATGTCTTCAAGCGTCCTAACACCACCACCTACAGTCAGAGGCATAAAAACTGTTTCAGCCGTTTTTTTCACCACATCAAGTATTATATCTCTGTCTTCTGCTGAAGCAGTTATATCAAGAAAAACTATCTCATCAGCTCCCTCTCTATCGTATATAGAAGCAATCTCTACCGGATCCCCTGCATCTATAAGATTTAAAAACTTCACTCCTTTAACAACTCTACCCCTATTAACATCAAGACAAGGAATAACTCTTTTTGCAAGCAATCTAAAAACTCCTCAAAAAAAGATTAATATATTTTATGCTATTTAAGGTATATTTTCTATTTCTTCTATATTGAAATTTCTGAGAAACTCTCTGAAAGAAGTATCAATCTCAACACCTTCAGATGATAAAAGTTGACTAAATTTAAGGGTCATCTTCTCTCCATGTTTATCAAGGTCAAACAGGATTATACATACATCACAATTATCTATAATTTCTTCCACAACATCATAGAATCTTTTTCCTTTAAGAGTGTAGATATTTTGAATATTGAAAGAAGAAAGCTTTACAAAATCCCTCTTACCTTCCACAAGAACACATACCCTATTTTCTGAAGATTTATCCCTTAATACTTTTTTCCAGTCTTCTAAACTTTCCAATTACCCTTTTCCAAAAATCTTTTTGAAGAATCCTATAATTTTTGCAAGTATAGATTTCTTCTCTTTCTTTGGTTCTTCAAGAATCTCTTTTACTACTTCTTCACCCTTTGTATCCTTAATATAATTTGTTATAATCAAGAAAACTTCCAGAGGATTAAATGGAATTTCAAAAACCTCTATAACTCCCAATGTTTTATAATACTCTATCTCTTCCTGGGTAGGTTCATTGGCTATTATAACAAAAGGTGTTCCTGATAGTGAAGGATTCTTTTTTATCAACGCAAGTATCTGAAGACTCGACCCATCACTTAACTTCTCAGAAGCTATAATAGCATGTATATCATTATTAGTATTCAAAAAATCTTTTGCTTCACTTAAAGTCTTCAACCATATAACCTGAGAATCACTTAAAGATGCAACTTCATTTAGAACTTCATAACTAACTTCGTCTTCCGTTATAAGCAGTATCTTCATTTTAAAACCCTCACACAAATTCTATTTGCGGTAATTTATCTATAAAACCTCTTTCATAGGCTTCCTTTAAAAACAACTCTATAGCTCTTTTACCTCTTTCTCCGTAATCAACAGTCAAATCATTAACATACATTCCTATAAATTTATCTGCTTTAGTTTTATCCATTCCCCTTGCAAATTTTAAAGCATACTCAACAGCTTCTTCCCTATGTTTTAAGGAGTATTTTATACTCTCTCTGAGTATTTCGGAAATTTCTTTCATCACTTTAATCCCTAAATCCTTTCTTATCACATTCCCACCTAAAGGTAAAGGTAGTCCAGATGTTCTCTCATACCACCACTTTCCAAGGTCAACAATACATACGAGACCTTCATCCTGATATGTCAACTGTCCCTCGTGTATTATAAGTCCTGCTTCAACTTCTCCATTTTTAACAGCATCTATGATTTTGTCAAAAGGAATTACAACATAGTTAATGTTTGGCTCAAACAGCCTTAAAGCAAGAAATGCTGATGTTAAAGTTCCAGGGACAGCTACCTTCTTATTTTTAAGTTCTGAAGGGTCAAATTGATCTCTTGCAACAACCATCGGTCCGTAGTTATCTCCCATACTTGCACCACTGGAAAGTAAAGCATACTTATCTGCAACGTAAGGAAACGCGTGGATAGATATTGCCGACACTTCATAAGTTCCTTTTAAGGCTTCTCTGTTTAAGGTCTCGATATCTGAAAGCACGTCTATAAACTCGTATCCTCTAGTATCTATCTTTCCAGTGTTTAAGGCATAAAACATAAAAGCGTCATCTGAATCGGGACTGTGGGCAACATGTATCTTCATACTTTAAACCTCTCACTTTTTTGTAAATATTATAACTTGAAAAAGTTTGCTTTTTAAAAGATAAAACCTTATATTTAAGATTAGGATAGTGGTATAAAAAAATACTTGACAAAAACATACTAAGATTATATTATTAAATATGTATAAAATCTTTTAAAGGAGGTAGTAACCATGGACAGAAGATTGATTCCTGCATTTGCAATTTCACCATTAAGAGAACTTGCAAGATTGGAAAACGAGATCAACAGGTTGTTTAAGGAGCTTATTCCGGAAGAAAAAGTAGAGGCTCAAGTGGTTACATGGTCTCCAAGAGTTGATGTCTATGAGAAAGATAACAACATAGTGATTGAGGCTGAGATTCCAGGTGCGAAGAAAGAGGACATTGAGGTAAAAGTGAAAGATAATGCTGTGGTAGTAAAGGGTGAAGTAAAGAGGGAAGAAGAGAAAAAAGAAGAAAACTACTACAGAAGTGAGAGATTTTACGGTAAATTTGAGAGAGTTATACAACTTCCAACAGATGTGAAAGTGGAAGAAGCAAAAGCAACTTTTGAAAATGGAATCTTGAAATTAACTATACCAAAAGCAACTCAAGAGAAAGAAGTAAAAGTAGAAATAGCATAAAAACATAAAAGAAAGATGCTATAATAGATGGGCTTTATGCCCATTTTTTTTATTTTTAGGGGAGTATGATGATGAAATTTTTAAAGAAGATTTTAGAAGCAAACTATTTAGGTAAAAAATTAGGGGATATATTTGAGTTATTTGAAGATTTCGTCATTGTAATTCTCTCGATTCTACTTTTTTATCTAAGTTTGGTAGCATTATATGATATAGGATATGCTATCTATGATAGTAAAGCAACTTTCATAGAGTTAATACCTAAATTTTTATATATCTTCATACTTGTTGAGCTTTTCAGACTTATGATAGTTTATCTTACAGAGAGAAGAATTGATACATCAATGGTAGTAAAAACAACCTTAATAGCTATCTTAAGAGAAGTGATAATAAAGGCTCCACATTTAAAATTTGAGGATTACTTAGGAGTATCGGTTTTAATAGCTGTCCTTGGATCTATGTACTATATACCAAAAGTGATTTTCTATTCAGAAAAAGATTTTGCCTTAAAGCAAAGAAGTTTTAAAGTTAAAAAAAAGTAAAAAAGATTTTGCCATAAATCTAAACATCTAAAATCTCTTTCACTATCTATAACTTTATCTCATTATGGTAGAATAGATAAAAATTTTCTTTTTCCAAGGAGAGGTGTATGATTGTAGATTTGTTAGGTGATTTTAAAAGAGATTACTGGTGTGGAGATTTAACAGAAAATAATGTTGGAGAAACGGTAAGATTACTTGGTTGGGTTGATACTGTAAGAGACCATGGTGGTGTAATATTTATAAATCTTAGAGATAGAGAGGGTGTTGTTCAGGTAGTATTTGACCCTTCCAAAACGAAACATGAGGTTTATGAAAAGGCAAAAAAGTTAAGAAGTGAGTATGTTGTTGGAGTCTTAGGAATAGTCAGTAGAAGACCAGCTGGAACAGAAAATCCAAAGATGAAAACAGGAAACATAGAGATAACCGGAGAGGAGTTATTAATTCTTAACACATCTGAAGTTTTGCCTTTCCAGATAGAAGATAATATAAAGGTAAGTGAAGAAGTTAGGTTAAAATACAGATATTTAGACTTAAGAAGAGAATCTATGAAAAGAAATATAGTACTTAGACATGAAGTTTATCAAGCTGTAAGGGAGTTTTTAGTCGGTAATGGGTTTTTGGAGATAGAAACTCCTATGCTTACAAAATCAACTCCTGAAGGGGCAAGAGATTTCTTAGTGCCTTCAAGACTTGAAAAGGGAAAATTTTATGCTCTACCCCAATCTCCCCAGCTTTTCAAACAGATTTTAAT
>JBBFMH010000078.1:0-7102 GCA_037478615.1 Hydrogenothermaceae bacterium | reverse complement strand
AATAGTAATTTAGACACCTACCAAACTTTAAGAGAAACTGTAATTTCAGATAAAATGTATAACAATCTTGATTTACTATTTGAAGAACTTATAAATAATTACAGCTTTAGTAAACTTTTAGATATCATCTTTGACCAGAATATATACCAGTTGTTTTATAACGAAGTTGTTGAGTTTGTTTCTAGATTTTTAGATGAGGGACAGGCTAATATAACCCTTCCCTTTAGGGAAAAAGGGATGTGGGACTGTTTTTTACTGTTTGAAGGAAAATCTTTTGATGTTGAAGACATATTAAAAACTTTCCAAAAGGAGATAAGTCCTCGTGATCTAGAAAATTACATTAGGAGATTGCTTATAGACTTTTTCGGATGGGCGTCTTTTGTAAAGTATAGGGAGAAAACACCTTATTATCCATACCAGGAGGAAAATCCGGCAGATTTATTAAGCTTTGTTTCCATAATTTTATACTTTGAGCTCAAATACATTAGAAAACTAAATAGAACTAATATAAGAAGCTATGATGACCTATATGAATATTTTAAAAATAACAAGGAAGAAGTTATTTTGAAACTTCTTTTTTATCGGAGAGAACTGACTCCAGAGTATATATCAAAAATCTTGAAGAAAAACCCAGATTATAAATCTCTGTTTGAAGAGTATACAGAAAACGATATTAATAGGGAAATATCAAGGATAGCCTATGTAAATAACAGATTATTTAAAATTGAAGACCCATTAGAAGCATATCGTTTAATCAAACTCATAAAGGAAGAAGAAGGATATATATGGACAAAGTCCATAGAAGAATCTTATGCTGTTGTATATGGTAATGAATTTCTTAGGGAGTATAAACTTACTGAAAATCCAAAAGCTGTTGCAGTTTTCTGTGTTGATGTTAGGTCTGAAGCTTTAAGAAGGAACTTAGAGAGGATAGATAACTATAAAACTTATGGTGTTGCAGGATTTTTTGGTATAAAGGTTGCTCTCATAGAGTTTGATAAAAGCCATGAGCTTTTACTCTGTCCTGCTATGGAAACTCCTGAGAGAGTTATACTGGAACTGCCTTCTCAAAACACCTCAGAGTATGAGAAAAAGAAGGATATTTTACACACTCTGAAAAAAACCTTAGAAAAACTTAAAAATAATCCCTATACACCATTCTTTACGGTAGAAGCTTTTGGTTGGCTGTTTGGATATAATCTTTTTGGGAAGACTCTTTTCCCCAAATATCTGTCAAAATTTAATCAAAAGATAAAAGCAAAACCTCCGAAAACATTATACAGTTTGGATAAACTGTCTGAAGATGATGTCCAAAGATACACTGAAAAGTTTTTTATAGAAAAGATTATTCATTCATTTGAGCTTGAATCTGACCATATGTCCTATGAAGAAGCAAAAGATATTTTAAATAGAATGTTAAATGGTAATTTAAATGAAAAGGAGAAAAGGATATTAGATAAACATAGAATAAACAGAGATTACTACAATTACATTAAATACAGATTTTCAAATATGGGATACACTTTAGAAGAACAGGCAAAACTTGCAGATAACTTTTTAAACCTTATAGGTATGATAGATGGTTTTCCTTCTTTTGTCTTTTTGGTTGGACATGGAAGTGAGTCAGATAACAACCCTTATGAATCTGCTTTAGACTGCGGTGCTTGTGGAGGAAACATTGGCTACCACAATGTTAGGGCTATGAGTATTATACTAAACAGTAGAGAAGTGAGAAAGTTGATGAGTATAAAAATCCCTGAAGACACTATATTTATACCTGCATTACATAACACCACTACAGACGAAGTTGAGTTTTTTGATGAAGAAGTTATCCCAGAAACAAAGAGGGAACTTTTTGAAGAGATAAAGAGAGATTTTAGGATAGCTTCTGTTAGAACAAGGCAGGAAAGAGTTAAGGTCTTACCTTATGCAGATAATGAAGAAGATGTTTTGGTAAGGTCTATAGATTGGTCTGAGATGAGACCTGAATGGGGACTTTCCAGTAATATAGGTGTTTTTGTTGGTAAGAGAGAATCCTGTATGAATTCTGTATTAAGAAACAGATTTTTCTTACATTCTTATGATTATACGTTAGACCCTGATAACACTGTATTGAAAAGAATACTAAATGGGCCATTTTTAATAGCACAGTGGATTAATGCAGAACATTACTTTTCTACGGTTAGTAATGAAGTCTTTGGATCAGGTTCAAAAGTTTACCATAATGTAGTAGGTAGATTTGGTGTATTTAACTCTAATTACTCTGATCTGAAAATAGGGCTACCTTATCAAACAGTTTATTTTGAGGATAAAGCTTTTCACGAACCTGCAAGAATAGTGGTTTTTGTTGAGGCACCGTTAGAGAAGGTTGTGGCTGCGGCTTCTGAAACTGATCATCCGATGATGCTTCTCAAAAATGAATGGGTTAGATTGGTGATTATAGACAGGGAAAAGAACAAATTGTTTTTATTAGACAATGGAAACTTTAATGAATTGTGATATAATTTTAACAAACCTTAAAAGGAGGTCTATATAATGTACTATGTTGCAGAAGTCATAAATGATGAGTGTACCAAATACAAATGTAATCAGTGTACCCTCTTCTGTCCAGAACCAAATACTTTGATGTATATCAACTCTCCTAATGAAAGACATGCTTATGTTGCAACAGCAAGATGTAAAGGGTGTGCTTTATGTGTATATGTATGTAGCAATCTCTTAAAGAGAAATGCTATTCATATGATTATGCCTGAAGTTCATGCTAATGTATAAACTAAGTTTGGAGGTTTAAAAATGGCTAAATTAGGACCAATGGGATTTTCACCATATCCAACAGCTGTCAATGAAGGTGTGTTAAACCCACCAGAAGGAAAAGCTCTACTTTTTGATGAGATAGTTGATGAAGAAGTTGCTATGAGAGAAGCTGCAAAAGCTATGCTTACAAGAGAAAATCCAACAATATTCCCTGGGCCACAGGTTTTGTATGCATGGAGTGAAGATGCTAAGAAAAAGGCCAAGTTAATAAAAGAGTTGGCTCAAGTTTTAGGTGCAAAGATAATCCCTATGTATGATTACAGACCTAAGTATCCAAAAATAAACCCTGAAGTTGAGATAAACCCTAACCACCCTAATTTGACAATATGGCATAACAATATAAAAGCTTGTATATTTGTTGGAGTTCACTGTCACTATGCTAATGTTGCTCTCAAAATTATAAGAGCAGAAACTGATTGCTTTACAATAGCTCTATGCAGTATGGAAGGACATGAAGATGCTATGATAACTTTGAGGGATCAACATCCAGAAGAGCTTGAGAAATTTATAAAGATAGCTAAAGAAGTTAAAGAAGAGTTAGGAAAATAATGATAAACATCATTGAAATATCTTTCGTATATAGAGATGTTTTTTTATAAAATTTAGGAGGTAACTATCATGTCAAATGTATCAACTCAAGAGGTTCAATATAATAAATCTGGTCAGAGAATCGTATCTCCTGACTATCTTCTCTTCGAAGCACCAAGAGAAAAGTTCTTTATGACCGGTTCTGAGGCAGTTAAAGAAGCTGTAAGGAGAGCATCAGTAGATGCTTCTGTTTCATATCCTATAACCCCTCAGTCTGAAGCTGCTCACCTTATAGGTGAACTTTGGGTTGAGGGTTATGTAGGTGTTTACTTTAGGGGAGAGTCAGAGTTTGGTGTTATGTCTGAAGTTGCAGGATGTGCGTTAGCTGGAGCAAGAACTATAACAACTACTTCTGGACCTGGAACTCTGAGAGCTTTTGAAAACTTCCCTATGTGGGCTGGAACAAGAATACCTGTTCAACTTGTTCTTATGGCCAGAGGTGTAAACGCCCCTCTTTCAATTCAGCCAGACAACCTTGAAGTTGGATTTTTGTTGGATACAGGATGTATGATTTGGTATGCAGAGAACGCTCAGGATCTTTTTGATATGATCCTTGCGGGTTTTGTTGTTGCAGAACATCCATCTGTTCATGTTCCTGTAATTACGGTCGTTGATGGTTTCTTTGTTTCACATACAAGAGAGGCTATAATGCTCCCACCTGATGATATAGCTCTACCTCCTTATAATCCGTATAAAGCACCAATGCCAGTTATAGATCTTGAAGCACCTCCGGGAAGATTTTTAAGAGACCCGTTTGTTATGAAATCTAACTATATATCCTATGCAACTCACGCAAGCTGGCAGTTTGAAGTTAGAGCAGCAATAGAAAGATCAAGACCTTTTGCTAAACATTATCTAGGAGGTCTTATCGAGGAGTTTGGAAATCCTGATGCAGATATAGTTTTCGTAGCTGCTGGAACAGCTGCATCACAGGCTAAGGAAGCTGTAAGACTTCTAAAAGATGAAGAAGGAATAGATGCGAAAGTTGTAAAACTAAAAACCATAAGACCTTTCCCTTACGATGAGTTAAGAGCAGCTGTTAAAAATGCAAAGTATATATTCGTTCCTGAGTTTAACGTTGTTGGATGGTTAGAGAGAGAAGTAAGAAAGGCTCTATACAAATACTCAGATGCAGAAATAATAGGAGCACCAAGGGTTGCAGGTGGAATGACAATGCCTGCTGAAGTTATAGTAAGTGAAGTTTTAAGTAACTTGAGAGTTAAGTAATATAAGGAGGTTTTAGAGATGTCTTTTAAAGTTTTTCAGATAAACGAAGAGTTTTTAGATGTAATGCCAAAGGAGATTATAGATCTTCAAGAAAATGCTACATGGGGAAATCCTAAGAGAGGTGTTATGGATCTTCCTTTCCATAAAGAACTTATAGAGGAACACTCTCTCTGTGCAGGTTGTCCAGAAGCTGCAGCATTGAGATATATAATGGCTTCTATTCCTGCTCCTGAGGATACTGTTATAGTAAACTCAACAGGTTGTACATCTCTAGTTTTCCCTCATATCGCTATGCACACAATTCACTCACTATTTGGAAACCAAAATGCGGTAGCATCAGGAATTAAAAGAGTTTTAGAGTATAGATATCCTGATAGAGTTAAGGACGTAATTGTCCTTGCTGGTGATGGAGCTACTGTAGATATCGGACTTGACTGTACTTTACAGTCATTCTTCAGACAGGAGAAGATAACAACTATATGTTTTGACAACGAGGTTTATGCTAACACAGGTGGACAGGAAAGTGGAATGACACCTAAGGGACATGTGTTTAAGATGGCACCTAAAGGTAAGCAGTTTGAAAAAGTCCCAATGTGGCAGTTAGCGATAGATTCTGGATGTCATTACGTTGCAAGATTGACAGTTTCATCTCCAAAGAGAGTTGAATCTGTGATTAAAAAAGCTGTTTATGTTGCAAGAGAGGTAGGTCCTACTTACGTTCACCTCTATACACCTTGTATCCTTGAGATAGGACTTAACTCAGATCAAGGTCTTGAAGAGATGAGAAATAAAGATAAGGAAAGATTTGAGTTCTTCGAGTATGTATCACCTCAAGCTCAGGAAGTTATCGAAAAACGTAAAGCGGAGGGCTTACTATGAAAAGGAAAAGAGTCAACATCAGGATGCCTGGATTAGGTGGACAAGGTGCTGTTACCGCTGCTCATATAATAGCTACTGCTGCGGATTACCAAGGTTACTATGCAGTATCAAACCCATTCTTCGGTGCTGAAAAGAGGATGGCTCCGGCTGAAAGTTATGCCAGAATAGGAGTTGAGCCGATATTTGACAGAGGAGAAGTAGTTTACCCTGATGTTATCATGGTGTTCCACAATCACGTTATAACTATGGGTAAATCTTACACGATGCCATTTTATTCTGGAATAAAGAAGAATGGTTTAATAATAATAAACTCAGAGGAAGATCTTTTATCTTCTGGTGATAAAGCTTATCTTGACTCCCTCGGAGTTAAGGTTTATAACTTCCCGGCAACAAAGTTTGCAGTAGAGCAAGCTGGAACAGAGCTGGCAACTAATATGGCTATGGTAGGAGCTCTCTTTGGTTGTATAGGCTCTGTAGGTCTTGAAGCTATTGAAGAAGGGATAAAGGCAAGATTCCTGAAAAAGTTTGTTGCTTCTGGTGGAACAGCATCCCTTGACTCTGCTCTTGAAAGAAAGTTTAAGAAGAAACTTGAACTTATAGAGAAAAACTTAAATACTGCAAGAGCAGCTTACGAGTTAGCATCTTCATGGGCAAAATCCCAAGGAATAGAAGATTTCTTACCACCGCCTCCAAACAAAAAAGTAGAAGTAGCCTAAATATATAATCCCCCTGTATTTTCAGGGGGGTTCTTAAAATACTCTCTGAGCTTTAATAATGTTCTTTAAAGATCTTATCGAGTTTAGCACATCATTTAGATGCTCTGTGTCTTTTACCTGTAAGTGAAAAACCATATTTGCTTTCCCATCTTTTAAGTTGTTAACTTTGATATTTTTGATGTTTGAATTTTTTGAAGCTATAGCATTGGATACAGATGCAAGGACACCTGGTTTATCTTCCGATATTACTTTTATTTTTGCAAGGTATAGACCTTTATAAGAATTCTTATTCCAAACAACATTCACAACTTTCTCCGGCTGTGTTTCTAATACTTTCTTTACGTTAACACACTCTTTGTTATGTATCGCTATTCCCTTACCTTTGGTTATTATACCGATAATTTTATCTCCCGGTATAGGATTACAGCAGTTAGCTATATACGACATTATATTACTATGTCCATCAACCTCTATGGTTAGGTCTCTTATCTCTTTTGATTTTGTAGTGTCCTGACTACCCTCTTCCGGAGAGCCTTCCCCTTTTAGCAGTTTAATAACCTTTAAAGGAGAGACTTTTCCATCTCCTAATGCTACGAGGAAATCTTCAAAACTTTTATAGTGAAATCTATTTACTATCTTTTCTCTGTCCTGGGAAGTTAGGCTACTTAATTTTAGATTTATCTTTTTTAAAAATTTTTCTAAAAGTTTTTCACCGAATTTTATGGACTGCTCTCTCTCTATCTTTGCTATAAACTGTTTTATATTTGTTTTTGCTTTTGAAGATACTACAAATTTTAGCCAATCTCTACTTGGATTATGGTTTTCCTGAGTTATTATCTCAACTTTATCTCCACTTTGAAGTTTTGTGTCAAGTGGGA
>JBBFMH010000077.1:0-7225 GCA_037478615.1 Hydrogenothermaceae bacterium | reverse complement strand
TTTTTGTTTTTCATTATTTTTTATCGCAATATCCTGTAAAGATAGAGAGTCTATATTGACAGCAGATGGTATATGGGCTTTTTGATAAGTTTGACTGTCTTCACTGTCTATAAAGATAGTATTTTCTTTGTTTAGAAGTTGATAAGCTTCATTCACAGATATCACATAAGGGTTAGCAGAAGCTAAACCTACAAGTAAAGTGGCTACTAAAAAGATAACCATAACTTTTCCCATATCCTTACACCTCAAAATTAATAAACTTAATTTTATACCTAAATTCTGATTTTTATAGTTGATATACTTCATATAAACCTCTATATTTAAATTTCAAAAGTTGTGAGAGGTGTTTGTTATGAAGATAAGAATCCGGAAAAATGGACCCTATTTGGTAGAAGGAGATATACCTTTAAACAGGTTGGATGTAAAAGGTGAAGGAGAGATACCTACAGAGTATATAGAAGTTGAGAAGTTTGAGGTTGGTAGTCAGTATGCCATTTGTAGATGTGGTTTATCTAAAAAGAAACCTTTCTGTGATGGATCCCATAGAGAAAAATTTGATGGAACTCTTACTTACACAGATAAAGATTACTATGAAGAGGCCGAAGTGATCGAAAGTCGGGAATTTACTCTCTATGATAATAAGAAACTGTGTAGTGGTGCAAGATTTTGTATGGAAGATAAAGGGACTTGGATTTTGATTTTCAGTAAAGATCAAGATAAGAAAGAAAAAGCAAAAATGCAGGTTGCAAACTGTCCTTCCGGAAGGTTAGTTTTAAAAGATAGAGAAGGTAATCTAATTGAGCCAAACTTTGAACCAGCCATATCAATTTTGGAAGATAGCATTATAGGAGTAAGTGGTCCTGTATGG
Organism: Hydrogenothermaceae bacterium; assembly: GCA_037478615.1. GTDB lineage: Bacteria > Aquificota > Aquificia > Aquificales > Hydrogenothermaceae > JAOABC01. The sequence goes on along the minus strand of JBBFMH010000077.1, from coordinate 6,357 downwards.
GTTAAAGGGGGAATACCTATCGAAACTGACTCCGGAGAAATTTACAAAATTAGAAATAGAGTAACTTTATGTAGATGTGGAAAATCAAAGAATAAACCTCTGTGTGATAAATCACATTTTAGTGTAAAATTTAGAGATGAAACCTACTTCAAGGAGGAGATATAAGATGGACGCCGTTATACTCTATGCACACCCAAATCCAGCAAGTTTTAACAATGCTATAAAAGACACAGTAATTGATACACTTAAAAACAAAGGTAAATCTTTTTCTCTCAGAGACTTATACAGTATGAATTTTGATCCTGTTTTGACTGGTAGGCAGTTATACGATATTTTTGTAAATTCAAAGGTAGATGAAGATGTTAAACAAGAGCAGGAGATAATATCTCAGGCCAAAACATTGATAGTTATCCATCCTATCTGGTGGTCTGGAATGCCGGCGATTTTGAAAGGTTATATAGACAGGGTTTTTACATATGGATTTGCTTACAGAGAGGAAAACGGAGAGATTGTTGGACTTCTTAAAGGTAAAAAAGTAGTTATAGTAAATACATTTGGTGCCGATGAAAGGGAGTTGAGTCAGTTTGGAATAAAGGAATGTTTTGAAAAGATTTATTACTCAATATATGGTTTCTGTGGTATAGAAGAGATTAAAACAAAGTTCTTGTTTGCCGTTCCCTATGTTTCCGATGAAGACAGAAAGAAAATGCTCGAAGAGGTGAGAGATTTTATAGAGGTAAATCTGTAAAGATGTATTTAGATAAAAAATTTATGGGTCTGGCTTTAAAACTTGCAGAGAAAAGAAAAGGTTATACACACCCAAATCCAACTGTAGGGGCTGTTATAGTAAAAGACGGTAAGGTTATAGGAAGAGGATATCATTTAAAAGCTGTAATGCCCCATGGGGAGAGAGAGGCAATTAGAGATGCAAAGTCCAAAGGTTATGATCTCACAGGCTCAACCATGTACGTGACATTGGAGCCGTGTTGCCATTACGGGAGAACACCTCCTTGCACGGAAGCTATAATAGAAGAAGGTATAAGTAGAGTGGTAGTTGCCACTTTAGATCCTAATCCCCTGGTAGCCGGAAAAGGTATAGAGATTCTCAAAAATAAAGGAATAGAAGTTGAAGTAGGGGTTTTGGAAAGAGAGGCGAAAAGATTAAACGAAGACTTTTTTACATACATAACAAAAAAGAGACCTTTTATCCATCTTAAAATAGCACAGACATTAGATGGGAAAATAGCCACAAAAACCGGAAGTTCACGGTGGATAACATCGGAAAAATCCCGTAAGTATGTCCATATTCTCAGGAGGGAAGCTACGGCTATTCTTGTAGGAAAAAACACTGTTCTGTGTGATAACCCTTCTCTGACGGTTAGGGATGTCAAAACAGAAAAACAACCAATAAGGGTAATAATAGACAAAAATCTTAGTATACCTACTTCTTATAATATTTTTAACCCAGATGCTCCGGTTTTTCTAATTGCGGAAGAAACAGTAGATAAAAATAAAATAAAAGAGAGAGAGAATCTTAAAAATGTTAAGGTTATAACTTTACCACTGAATAGAGAAGGAAAGTTCTCTTTAAGGGATATCTTACGGTCTCTATACAATGAGGGAGTAGTTCATCTTCTTGTAGAAGGTGGGAAAGGAGTTTTCACAGATTTTATAAGGGAAAACCTCTGGGATAAGATATCTCTATTTGTTGCTCCAAAACTTATAGGAGAAGACGGAATAGATGTGATTGGAGATCTTGGAATTTTAGATATAAATGATGCAAAAACTTTCAGTATAAACAGATTTAAAAAATTAGGTGATGATATACTCTTTGAGATTTATAGAGAAAGTGATGTATAATAGTTAAAATTTGAAGATTGGATAAGTCATGACGGAAAGAAATCAACTTTTAGCTCTCTATGAGATTACAAAAACTTTAACTTCTTCTACAAACTATGGTAAAAATTTACGATATGTTGTTAATCTACTCCAATCATATACAGATTTTGAAAATATATTGATAGTTCTAAATAATGTAGATAGTAATGAGATTGTAGAGATTTCTACCTATAAGGATTTAACTTATAAAAAAGGGGAGGGAATTATAGGGAAAGTTTGGAAACACGGTATTCCAATTGTAATTCCAGATGTTTCCGAAGAGAAAGAATTCTTAAATAAAATAAAGAGAGACTTAAAGATATATAAAAATGGAAAATTGGCATTTATAGCTGTTCCCATTAAAACGGAAAGTGATATATTGGGAGTATTGGCAGCAGATAAATTACATAGAGATGATGAATCATTGGATTATAGTTTAAGATTTTTAACAATGGTAGCTAATCTGTTGGGAAGTTCTATTAAGCTCTTTTTAGAATTACGAAAAGAAAAATTAAGATTAGAAGAAGAAAAAAAATTGCTAAAAAATAGGTTGGAAGGAGTAACATCTAAAACTGGTTTGAAAGGAGTTATGGGGAAAAGTAAGCAGATTATAGAGATAGTAGATATTATAAAAACTGTTGCTCCTACTTCCGCTACTGTCTTGCTGACTGGAGAGAGTGGTGTTGGGAAAGAAGTTTTTGCTAAAGCAATTCATGAACTCTCCGATAGGAAGGATAAGCCTTTTATAAAGTTAAACTGTGCAGCTATTCCGGAAGAGCTCCTTGAAAGTGAGCTTTTTGGCTATGAGAAAGGAGCTTTTACTGGTGCAAATTCCACGAAAAAAGGGAAGTTTGAACTTGCCGATGGTGGAACGATATTCTTAGATGAAATAGGTGATATGCCTTTACTTTTACAGTCTAAAATCCTCAGAGCTCTTCAGGAAAGAGAAATAGAAAGATTAGGTAGTTCAAAACCTATAAAGATAGATGTGAGGATTATAGCAGCTACAAATAAAAACCTTGAAAAAATGGTTTATGAAGGAACTTTTAGGAAAGATCTTTTTTATAGATTGAATGTGGTATCAATATATATACCGCCTTTAAGAGAAAGAAAAGAAGATATACAGTTGTTAATTATATATTTCTTAGAAAAATTTAATAAAATCTATGGAAAAGATATAACTATATCTTATCAACTATTAAATTCCTTGATTGATTTTGATTGGCCTGGAAATGTAAGACAACTTCAAAACACCATTGAAAGGATGGTTATTCTTGCTAAATCTTCAAGGTTAGATTTAGATGATCTGCCAATTGATATTAAAAACAAATTGAAGGAAAGTAAAACTTCTATAAGTAAAACTAAGATGGAATATCCTGATAATGTCATTTTGCCGAAGACTGTTGAAGAGTTAGAGGTAAATGCTATCAAAAGAGCATTGGAAGAATCAGGATTTATAATAAAAAAGGCAGCTCAGATTCTTGGTATAACCCCAAGACAGTTAAGATATAGAATGGATAAATACAATATTCCTTTTAGAAAATAATTTTTCTATTTTTCGTTATGGATTTGTATATCTCAAAACATTCATAAGCTGCCCCAGAATTTAGACTCTCTTCGGCAAGAGTTATAGATTTTTTGATATCATTTTCAATATTATAGGCACTTATTATTATTGCGGAAGTAAGTAGTACCCATTCTCTAAATGGATTATTTTTGTTTTTAAGAATATCTATACATAAATCTGCGTTCTCTTTAACTGTAGTTTTTTCAGTTATTTTTAAGGTTTCAGTTTTTTTGGGGAAAATAGATAGTGAAAAAATTTTGTTTGTAGTTACTTTTGTTTCTCTATTAGTATACGGTTCTATACCGCCTTCTAAACCATTTACAAGAAATATGTCTTTAAATCCGACATGTGTTCCTATTTGGATATACTTGGTAATAAACTGTTTGTGGGTTACTCCAATTAAAACCTTTGTAGTTTTGAAAGGGTTTAACATCTTTTCTATCGTGTTAAGAAAATTCCTTAAGCCAAATTCTTGTCTCTTAGGTAAAAGAGATGTCAACTTTGGATTTAAGTATCGTTGGTGATAGAAACCAAATCCGGAAAGTTCAACGGTTTTAAGTATATCGTCCGGATCTGATTGATATGAACATCCCATCGCATTTATTACTTCATGATAGGTTACGCCAAATTTTGATGGGACATTTTCATTTCCGTGACCTACTATTTTTACTCCAGTTCCAGCTGCTATAAATATTGCCGCAGGAAGAATATGGACTGTTTTATTTTTCCCGTCATATCCTACTGCTAAGTCTATTGGTTTTATTTCATCACTGTCAATATAGTTGGTCTCGTCTCTTAATGCATCTATGAAGCCAGTAAGCTCTTCAGTAGTAGCGTATTTTATTCTCATAGCAGACCAAAATGCACCTATCTGTATATCTGTTGCTTCTTTATTTAGGATTTTTTTATGAGCATCATAGGCTTCATCGTATGATAAATCTTTCCATCTTTCTTTTCCAACGCCGACTTTTTTTAAGTATAACAACATCTCAGTTTCCCCGAATTTATGAATATAAAGTATTATACCAGGTAGTTATACAGAAGTAATTTTTTTATATTTAGTTACAAATTTGTAATTACATTTTTGTCATTTTGAATCTTAAAGTATCTTCTCAAGCACAAATTAATTAAAAAAATATCTATATATCATATACTTGTATTAATTGGCATATTCTTTGTATTATCTCAGGAGAGAGTAATTTGAGGTGATTACAATGGGAAAAGTTTTCTTGATAGGTTGTGGACCTGGAGATTATGAACTTTTAACTATTAAAGCGTATAAAACTTTACAAAATTTAGATATAGCTCTTGTAGATCATCTAATAACTGATGAGATATTAAAGGTTTTACCATCAAAAACCAAGATTTTGTATGTAGGTAAGCAAAAAGGAAAGTTATCGGTAAAACAAGAGGATATAAACAAAATTTTGTTAGAGTTTGCAAAATCCGGATTAAAAATAGGAAGATTAAAAAGTGGGGATCCTTATATCTTTGGGAGAGGAGGGGAAGAATATTTATTTTTATTACAAAATGGGATTGAGGTAGAAGTTATACCTGGTGTGTCTTCTTCAACTGCTGGACCTTTATATGCAGATATTCCAATAGTAATGAGAGATTATTCTTCCGGATTTTCTGTTGTATCTGCTCATCTTTCCGGAAATAGATTCAATAAAAACTGGATACCTCTATTGAAGCTAAGAAATCACACAGTTGTAGTATTGATGGGATTAAGTAGGGTAAAAGATATTTTAGAAGAGGCAAGATCTCAGGGCATAGATCTTAGGATTCCAACTGCCATAGTTAGCAACGTTTCACGATCTGATCAGAAGGTTGTAATTGGAACTTTGGAAGATATAGAAAAGCTTGCATCTGTATCTCAAAAACCTGCGGTAATTATATTTGGAGAAGTTGTTAATCTACATAAAAAAATCAAAAGTTACAAAAATGTAACATTAGACGTGGGAGAGTTAATATGGAAAAAATAGTAAAAGTCTCTCAGGAAAAGAGTAAAAAATTGAATCAGATAGAACTACTAAAACTCCAACATTCACCACAAGAAACATGGGAAAAATTGTCCTACTATGCTGTAAATGGGTTTTCTTCGATAGCAGACGAGGATCTTAATTTCTTTCTTAAATGTTTCGGTATTTTTTACAGACCGGCTACCGGAGATAGATTTATGCTAAGGATAAGAATTCCAGGAGGTAGGTTAAACTATGATCAAGCTAAGAGGATAGGAGAGTTAGCTAAGGTATTCGGAAATGATTATATAGATATTACGACAAGAATGCAAGTAGAACTTAGATATCTGAGAATAGAGGATATTCCTATAGTATTAAGGGAATTGGAAGATGTCGGAATAACAACATTTCAAACAGGGGTGGATAATTTTAGAAATATAGTTCAAGATCCTTTAGATGGTGTAGCTTTTGATAATGTTATAGAAACTTGGGATACGCTTTTAAAAATACAAGAAATTTTTTTAAAGAAAGAAGAATGGATATGTAAATTGCCAAGAAAGTTTAACATAGGTATCTTAGGATCATATTCTAATCGTTGTAATATTTACGGACATGATCTCTGTTTTGTGTTAGCTGAGAAAAATGGATTTTATGGATTTAATGTTTATCTTGGTGGAAAGGTTGGAAATGTAGCAAAGCCTGCAGATGTTTTCCTTTTAAAGGAAGATGTTCCTATATTTTTTAAAGCTTTAGCACAGTTATTTAAAGAATATGGTTTTAAAGATAGTAGAAATAAAAATAGGCTTAAATACTTAATAGATGCTGTAGGTATTGGTTATATAGTCGATGGAATTAGTAAATTAGCAAATAGGGATTTTGATAAAGCAGGCAAAACATTAACAAATTTAGAGGGAGGGGAAAAAACAGGAAAAGTTCTTTTGAAAGATGGAA
>JBBFMH010000076.1:0-7305 GCA_037478615.1 Hydrogenothermaceae bacterium | reverse complement strand
CCTTAAACGCAATTTTAAGACAGTCGATGGACTTTTACTCCCCAATAAGACCTGTTTTCTATATGGGTCAGCCTTCTCCTATACCCAACCCTGAAAGAGTTAATGTGACTGTTTTTAGAGAAAACTCCGACGATGTTTATATGGCTATTGAGTATATGCCAAAAACAGAAGGTGCAAAGAAAGTAAGAGAGTTCTTTATAAATGAGATGGGGGTTTCTGAAAATGCAATTCCGGAAGATGCCGGAATAACAGTAAAACCTATGTCTGAATTTAAAACAAAAAGACATGTAAGAAAAGCATTTAGATATGCCCTGGAAAACGGTAAAAAGCACATAGCCATAGCCGGAAAAGGAAATATAATGAAAGCTACCGAGGGAGCTTTCTTAAACTGGGCTTTTGAAGTGGCAGATGAGGAAGAATTTAAAGGAAAGATAATAAAAGAAGGAGAGCCAGGAGAAGGCCAAGCTCGCATATACAAAGTTATAACAGACCAGATGCTTATGCAGTTAGTTTTAAAACCTGAATACTATGATGTAATAATAACTCAAAATCTAAACGGTGACTACATATCAGATCTTGCATCTGCACTCGTAGGTGGGCCAGGATTTGTTCCAAGTGGAAACATAGGGGACGGCTATGCTCTCTTTGAAAGTACCCATGGAACAGCAAACGATATAGCTGGTAAAGGTGTGGCAAATCCACTTTCAATAATACTCTCCGGAGCTATGATGTTGGAATATTTAGGCTGGAAAGATGCAAGTGAACTGATATACAAAGCTGTTAAAGAGGTTATATCTTCAAGGAAAGGAACACCAGACATAGCAAACGGTTTCAAAAAACAAGGATATGAGGCAACCGCTCTATCTACATCTGAGTTTGGAGATGAGATAGTTAGAACCATAAAAAATCTATAATGTGAGGTGAGACTATGAAGGTAGTTGTTAAGCAAAAGGAAGATTTTCATTTTATAGGAAAAGGAGATGCAGGTATTGAGTTGCCGATAGATGCGGCAGCTTACGTAGGAGGTAAAGGAAGAGGAGTAAGACCTCCGGAGCTACTATTTCACTCTATAGCTGGATGTATGGGAATACACGTTTATGAAGCTCTCCACAAAGCAGGGAAACATGTGGAAGATATCGTCGTTGAGACTGATGCAGAGAGAAGGGAAGAGTATCCAAAAGTTTTCACAAAAATATATCTGAAATTTACCGTAAAAGGTGATGTTTCTGAGGAAGATGTGAAGAACGCAATAGAAACTTCATTAAACAAAACCTGTAGCATAGCTTACATGATAAACCAAGTAGCTCCTATATCTTATGAGTTTAAAATAGAAAAGTAAGGAGTGTAGTTATGTTTAACAAAATATTGGTAGCTAACAGAGGAGAGATAGCCTGTCGTATAATAAAAGCAGCCCACGAGTTAGACATCCCTACAGTGGCAATATACTCTGATGTTGAGTCAACAGCAAGACATGTTAAAATGGCTGACGAAGCTTATATGATAGGTGCAAATCCATTAGACACGTATCTAAATAAACAGCTGATAATAGACCTTGCAAAAGCCGTAGGAGCAGATGCTATACATCCAGGGTACGGATTCCTTGCCGAAAATGAAGAGTTCGCAAAGATGTGTGAAGATAACGGTATCACCTTTATAGGACCTTCCTCTGAAGTTATCGCTTTAATGGGTGATAAAGCAAGGTCAAAAGAGATAATGAAAAAGTTTGGAGTTCCTACTGTTCCAGGAAGTGACGGAATACTGAAATCTGTTGAAGAGGCCGTCGAACTTGCAAAAGAGATAGGATATCCAGTATTACTTAAAGCATCTGCCGGTGGTGGTGGTAGAGGTATAAGGATATGTAACAATGAGGAAGAGTTAAAGAGAAACTACGAACAGGCATTTAAAGAAGCAGAAAAAGCTTTTGGAAGAGGAGACCTACTCCTTGAGAAATACATAAAAAATCCAAAACATATAGAGTTTCAGATATTGGGTGATAAATACGGAAACGTTATCCATTTAGGAGAAAGGGACTGCTCAATCCAGAGGAGAAACCAAAAACTTGTAGAAATAGCTCCTTCCTTAGTTTTAAACGAAGAAAAGAGAAAGTATTACGGTGAGATCTGTGCAAATGCTGCAAAACAGATAGGTTACTACAGTGCGGGAACAATGGAGTTTGTATCAGACTTAGAGGGGAATATCTACTTTATAGAGATGAACACAAGGATACAGGTTGAGCATCCGGTAAGTGAGATGATAACAGGTATAGATATAGTAAAAGAACAGATAAAGATAGCGGCAGGACAGCCTCTAACTATAAAGCAGGAGGATGTTAAGTTTAACGGTTTTGCTATTGAGTGTAGAATAAACGCAGAAGATCCTAAGAAAAACTATGCTCCAAGCATAGGAACAATAAAGAGATATTACTCTCCAGGTGGATTTGGAGTTAGAATAGAGAGTGCTGCCTCTGTTGGATTTGAGGTTACTCCTTACTTTGACTCTATGATAGCAAAACTTATATGTTGGGGTAAAACTTACGAAGAAGCTATAAGAACAACAAAAGCAGCCCTTGATTACTTTGAGATAGCAGGTATAAAGACCACCATTCCTCTACTGAAAGAGATTATGAAAGATCCTAAGTTTGCAGAAGGTAAATTTACTACAAAATATCTCGAAGAGAACCCTCATCTATTAGAGTATAAAGAAGAGCTAACAAAAGATGAGATAGTGTCCTTTATAGCAGCATCCATAGCTGCACATTACGGATTATAAGTAAAGGAGGTTTAAAAATATGAGTTTAAAACTATTTAGAGAGATGCTCCAAGAAAGAGGATTAGAAGTTGCTCCTCCAAAACCCATAAAGATCACAGATTTAACTCCAAGAGATGGACAGCAATGTAAACTTGCAACAAGGGTTAGAACAGATGACCTACTGCCTTTATGTGAGAAGATGGATAAAGCGGGATTTTACGCTGTTGAAGTTTGGGGTGGTGCAACGTTTGATGTATGTCTAAGATACCTTAAAGAGGACCCTTGGGAAAGACTTAAAACTATTAAATCTGTAATGCCAAACACAAAATTACAGATGCTGTTCAGAGGTCAAAATATAGTTGGATACAAACCGAAATCTGACAAAGTTGTTAAGAAATTTGTAGAAAAAGCTATAGAGCATGGTATTACAGTTTTTAGAGTGTTTGACTCTCTAAACGATAACAGAAATATAGAGGTTGCAGTTAAAGCCATAAAAGAGTTTGGTGGTGAGGTTCACGCAGAGATAAGCTATACAAGAAGCCCTGTCCATACATTGGAAAAGTGGATGTCTTACGCTGACGAGCTCATAGATTTAGAGCCTGACTGGATATGTTTTAAAGATGCAACTGGTATATTAATGCCTGAAGAGACATACAACATCATTAGAGGAATAAAGGCTAAGGTAGGAGACAGAATTAAGGTTGTCCTTCACAACCACGACATGAGCGGAACGGCTATAATGAACCATATGATGGCTATACTTGCTGGAGTTGATATGGTGGATACAGTTCTTTCTCCTTTAGCATTTGGATCCTCTCACCCAGCTACGGAGAGTGTTGTGGCTGCATTACAGGATACACCTTATGATACAGGATTAGATCTAAAGGTTTTAGACGAACTTGCTGAAATAACAAGAGAAATTAAGAGAAAATACAGAAAGTATGAAACAGAGTACGCAGGAGTTAATGCAAAAGTTCTCATTCACAAGATACCTGGTGGAATGATATCAAATATGGTTGCTCAGCTAATGGAAGCAAATGCATTAGACAAAATGGAAGAGGCTTTAGAGGAAGTTCCTAACGTTGAGAGAGATCTTGGATATCCGCCTCTTTTAACTCCTTCTTCTCAGATAGTTGGAGTTCAGGCTGTTCTCAACGTTATATCTGGAGAGAGATACAAGATAATCACAAAAGAAACGAGGGATTACGTAGAAGGAAAGTACGGAAAACCACCAGGACCATTAGCAAAAGAGCTTGTAGAAAAGATACTTGGTCCAGGAAAAGAACCTGACTTCTCCATAAGAGCAGGAGATCTTGCAGATCAAGGTGAGTGGAACAAAGCTTATGAGGAAGCTAAATCTCTACTAAACAGAGAGCCTACAGATGAGGAAGTTCTACTCTTTGTTCTGTTCCCTCTCCAAGCCAAGGACTTTATAATAGCAAGAGAGAAAGGAGAGTTAACTGTACTTCCTCCTGATGCGGTTGAACCTAAGGAGATGAAACCAGACGGTCTTGAGAATGTTGCCCCTGTTGAGTTTGAGATAACTTACCATGGAGATAAGTTTAAAGTTAAGATAGAAGGTGTGTCTCCGGAGCAAGATCCATCAAAACCAAGAAAGTTCTACGTAAATGTCAACGGAAAGTTAGAGGAAGTTCAGCTTCAACCTTTAGCTGTTACATTGGTAGGAAGATCCGGTAACTTTGTTGCATCTGCAGGAGCAGCCGCCCAATCTACAACAGGAAGACCAAGACCTGAAAAACCTGGAGATGTTACAGCTCCTATGCCAGGTAAAGTATCAAAGGTACTCGTAAATGTAGGAGATCAGGTTAAGAAAGGTCAAGTTGTGGCGATGGTTGAAGCCATGAAGATGGAAAACGAGATACACTCTCCGATAGATGGAACAGTTAAAGAGATATTTGCCAAAGTAGGAGATAACGTAACTCCTGATGAAACAATCTTAAGAATAGAATAAACATATCATCAAGCCCCCATCTATGGGGGCTTATCTTTAAAACGATCTTATGTTATAATTCTGACATCTAAATAATCAATAAGAGGCAGAAAGTTTGGATAATTTACCTTTATCTGATGATTTAGTCAGTAGGTTATCTGATTTTCCCAGGAAAAGTGTAAATGTAGTTATAAAGTGCGATCCTCAGAAGATGAACTTCATCTCTATGGTTATGAATGGGTATGACAGGATAACTCTACCTCGGACTAGACATGGAAAGGAAGGTATCCTTGATTTACTCACCTCTCCGGATTTTGTTGAAGACCTATATCTGATACTTGAAGATATAAGGAAAAATCATGATCCTTCATTACAGATCATAGGTGAGTTAGGAGATGACTGGCTGGTTGCCGTAACATGAAACTCTACTTACTTTTGATACTGTCTGTCTTTTGTGCCAAACTCCTTAATTTCTACTTCCTACCTTTACTGATCCTACTTATTCCTCTCACATTTTTAGAAGTAGATAGGTTAGGGTTAAAGAATCTATGGAATTTATCGGCTGTTTCTGTTTTAATTTTAGTTCCTCTCTTTGATATAGATTACCTTTCTTCCATATTTTTGACTGCACTCGCCGAAGAGCTATTTTTTAGAGGATATCTGATGAAGTTTTACTCTAACCTTGTGGTTTCTATACTTTTTGTCATTCCTCACATAATACTCTACGCAGATTTACACAGTTTTCTAACCTTTTTCCCATCTCTACTATTTGGATACCTGTATTTAAAGACAGGTAGTTTGGTGTTTTCATCAGTTATCCATGGATTTTCAAATATCATATACGATAAACTTCTACCGGTTCTGATACCTGAAGAGATAATATATCTTTTAAACTTCCCTGTGGGATAAAAAGCTCATAGAAACCAAAACTTCCCATTACAAGATTTGGTCTGTCTTTCTCTCCTTCTAAAAAGTTGGTACATACTCTCTCTATCTCATATCCCCTAAATACGACCTTAAATCTATCTGGAAGCTTATCTATGTTTGTTATGGCATTCCCAAATCTGTCAAATTTAACAATCTTACCGATAATCTTATCTTCTGTGTAGATAGGATCAAAATCTGGTAGCTTTACATACTCATAGACAGGTTCTCCAAAATTTTCCAAAGGTTCCGATAGAGATATATATCCACAGACAGGAGCAAATATATCCCTTCCGTGAAAAGTGTTTGTCCTTGTAGGTAAGAAATATTTACTATTTCTGATATGGACAACTTTCTTAACTGTTTGGTACTTTAAAGGTAAAGTCAGTAAACCATTATCCGGAGAAACAAATATATAATCTTCAGTTTCAACTATTACAGCCCTTCTCTCTGTTCCCACACCTGGATCAACTACAGACAAAAAGATTGTTCCCTTAGGAAAATACTTATAAACAGCATTTAAAATCAAAGATGCTTCTAATATGTTGAAAGGTTCTACCTCATGAGATATATCTATGATATTAACATCTGGATTTATAGATGTGATGACGGCTTTAACAGCCCCCACAAAACCGTCTTTGTTTCCAAAGTCAGTCAGGAGGGCTACTGTTTTCTTCATATATTACTTAATCTTTTCACCTTTTTCGTAGTTTGAGTCGAAGTATTTTAAAAATTCATCAGTTTTGTCAAGTTCCGGCTTTCCGTATAAAACAGCCTGCTTATCTATGATAATTGAGTATCCTTTCGATTTTCCGTAGGACTCAAGATTATCCTGGACAAGTTTCATAAATTTTTGAAGAAGCTCGTCTCTTCTCTTTAAAACTTCCTGTTGTTTCTGTATAGCAAAAGCCTGAAACTCTTCCTGTCCCTTCTGGTCATTCTTTACAGTTTTCTGTTTTGCCTCTACTTCTGCCTGAGCTTTTTTACCTGCTTCCTCAAGTAAACCTTGTGCATCTTTTCCTGCTTTTGATTGATTAACTACGGTTTGAACATCAATAAAAACTATCTCTGCAGCTTTTGAGATACCAAAGATAACAAACATTAAAAAAAGTGAAAAAACAGCCTTTTTCATAAATCCTCCTAAAAAAGTTTTAAACAATTCTAACACAGATTTACTCAATAGTGCATATGCTCTCAGGTCTTTTTATCCTTAGAGCAACTATCTCAAAAATCCTAAAGTAGTGATCCATGTTATCGTAGTTGTAGTACGCAGTTATCATATCCTGTGCAACAAATAGATCCATATTCTCTATACCTGTGGCAACAACCACTGCCGATAACTGAGGAATAACAGGAGTTATGAAAACACCGACATCAAACAGCTTTCTTATCTGGTCAATCTCCAGAGTTCCGGAGTTTCCATAGAGTCTGTGTAAGTTGGCATAATCTTTCGGATTCAAGATAAGAGCAAGGTTTGAATAGAAACCGTTTTCATTAAGTTTAACTACAGCAGACAGAATGTTAGAAAAAGCTTCACCTGTGGTATCCCAATCAGAGAGTGTTACCGTATTTCTACCTGGAACATTTAAAAGTCCATAGAATCCTGACTCTGTATCTCCATGGAAGATAAGTTTATCTTCAGCTACGGCAACCTGATAAGCAGCTGCAGCCGGAACACTCAT
>JBBFMH010000075.1:0-7422 GCA_037478615.1 Hydrogenothermaceae bacterium | reverse complement strand
CTGAGATTAAGGGTATAGTTGAAAAGAGGGAGAAAAAGTTATTACTTGATATCTTAGTTAAGATTTTTTATGCTATGGATATATCTCATCAGGAGTTTGAAGAGATTGAACATTACATTTTAAATCAGGCTCCTAAACTTTCCGAAGAAAAGAAGGTTGAACTGAAAACGGTTTTAGATCTATATAGAGAAAACAGAGAAAAAATTGACGGTTTGATATCTTCCCACCTTATTGGTTGGAGATTTGAGAGAGTAGGATTTATAGAGAGAGCTGTTTTAAGGATAGGAGTAAGTTATATACTGTATCTTAAAGAAAATTTACATACAGATCAGTTTAAAAGAGAGATAAGATATATAATATCATTTTTACTTGAGATACAGGAATGTTTTGGATCAGACAAAAAGTCCGTTAAGTTTGTAAATGGTGTATTATCCTCTATACTCAGAGATATGTACGATACTACAACTGTTTAATTCTATCTTCTATTTTTGATATGAGATCTTCCATCAGATGTCTGATCTCGTAAGCCATATCTACTATTTTGGGACTTTTAGTAGATTCAGCTTTTTTAATCAAAGGTAAAATGTTGGTGGCAAGTTGTCTCTGATACTCCATAAGATCAAACTCAAGCTCTTCTTTAGATAGACTGTCTATATTTACAAGATAGGAGTGGTGGGTTATCTTTGTTGAGATAAGTATGTGGTTTATCTCTTTTTCTAAATCTCCTCTGTCTGTTCCTGCTTTTGTAAAGTCTGCCATTGTATAACCTCTGATTTTTATTAATTATTCTTTAATTATAACTAAATTTTGCCGTATTAAAAATGATTATAAACATCAATCAACAGTATAAGTTAGCTCAACCGGCTGACCATTTCTGACGATTGCTACTTTAAAGCTTCTTTCATTTCTTATTATCTGAAGTATTCTAAAAGCATCTTCTCCTGAGTTTATAGGTTGGTTGTTTATAGAGACAAGAATATCTCCTACATTTATACCCATCTTCTGAAACAGACTACCATCTGCAATCCAGTCAAATCTAAACCCTTTTGTCTGTCCTCCCTCTACAACCGGAATAAGTCTTATCTGAGTAAACATCACCCCTGGGTCAGATGTAAGTCTTTCAAGCTCTGATTTTGGAATTACGTTAGTCATCAACTCCGTTACCTATGACGGAGTTATCAACTGGAATAAAAAGATAATTTTTAAAAGAGGGAATGTATCCCTCTTGGTTTATTACTCTGATTTTCTCTCTTCTTCCTGGTAGTATGTGGATATTGAAGGTTTTAAAACCTTTATCAGACAACCTTCACAAACTTTGAGCGTAACTGTTTTATCTTCAATAGATTTTACCTCTCCGACTATACCTCCGGTTGTTATCACTTTATCACCTTTTTTGAGGTTTGCTAGAAACTCTTCATGTTTTTTCCTCTGTTGTTGCTGTGGTCTCCACAGTAAAAAGTAAAAAATACCAAGCAACATAACCATCCAAACAATAGCACTTATAAGTCCGCCCATTGGATCACCTTGCATCTACACAACCTCCTGTTAAATTAAGTTTTAAAATAGCATGTAGAACTCTTGCATCTTTATCGGTATTTATATCATACTTCATTAAATATTCTCTCTTAGATTAAGCTTTAATAAGTAAGGTAGATATATCTCTTTTATTCTGTTGAAAATCTCACGGCTTGTTGATTCATCGTATATATGGGAGCTTCTGTTTCTATCTTCAAGCATATCCAAAATTATCTCATCATCTTCTATAATTCTTGCTTTAAAAGCCTGTTTTATACAGTCTCTTGGAGAGTTACACTCTATATATTTGTTCCTTAAAATCGCTTTTAATGTTTTCCATAATAGCTCTACTGTAAACTCAAATCTCTGTATAACACCATCTCTGTCAAGATCATCTTTTGCTGTTTCAACTGCCTCTTTTAATCTTTGCAGTGCTTTTTCAAAATTATCTATCTTCATAAGAGCTTCATTTTCTCTCATATAGAACTACACCTTCTTTTAATATCTGCTGTCTAAACTCTTCTTTTACCTTTGGTAGAAACACAACATCCACAGTGTAAAGTCCAGATATCTCATCTAACTTCTCTTTCAGCTTCCTCTCTTCTCTGTAATCTAAATTTAAATCAACAGCTATATCTATATCGGAACTTTTTGTAGCCGTCCCTCTTGCCCTTGATCCAAACAGTATTACTCTATCCGGATTATAATTTTTTAACTCTTCAACTATATCCTGTATATACTCCTCAACTTTCTTTCTCATCTTAGGTTTTTAAATTTATCTATCACTTGATTAATACTCTCCAACTCTGTGCCTCCTCCTTGAGCCATATCAGGTCTTCCGCCACCGCTTCCACCCAAAATAGACGCTATATCTTTTGCTATCTCATTTGCTTTAAATCTGTCTGCTAACTCCTTTGATACCGATACTATAAAATTAACTTTCTGTTTTTCTGTATCTTTTGAAAGAAGGAGTATGACTGCATTTTTATGCTGATTTTTAAGGTTATCTGACATCTCTCTAAGCTGATTAGGTTGTAGGTTGTCTATCTGTCCGTAGATAAGTTTGTAGTTTTCTCTCTCTTCAACTTTAATACTCTCTTTCGCTTGGAGATTTGCTATCTTTTGGTTTAGTTTTTCTATCTCTTTTTCTTTTTCTTTTATTGTGGCTAGTAGTTTTTCCACTCTATCAAGTATTTGGTCATCTTTTACGGTTAAAACTCTGGATAGCTGTTTTAGTAAGAAATGCTCTTTTAATCCATACTCTACTGCTTTTATTCCTGCTACTGCTTCTATTCTCCTTGTTCCGGAAGAGACAGCATATTCGGAAGTTATCTTAAAGTAACCTATGTCTCCGGTCATCTTAACATGGGTTCCACCACATAACTCTTTTGATACTCCAGCTGTTAAAACTCTAACCACATCTGAGTATTTCTCTTCAAATATAGCCATTGCTCCCGATTTTATAGCTTCATCGTAAGCCATCTCTTCACATACAACAGGGTGATTCTCCATAATCTGTCTATTTACAAACTCTTCAACCATCTTTATCTCTTCATCTGTCAAACTTTCATAGTGGGTAAAGTCAAACCGTAGATACTCATCTGCAACTAACGACCCTGCCTGTTTAACATGGTCTCCGAGAATATTTCTTAAGGCTGCATGTAGTAAATGAGTTGCTGTGTGATGTCTCATTATGTTATATCTTCTCTCTCTATCTACCTTTGCCATTACAACTTGATTAGGTTTTAATGTGCCGTATATAACCTTCCCTCTATGGACAATAACTCCATCAAGATAGACCTGCGTATCCAACACATCAAATAAAAATCCATCTCCTTCTATAATTCCCTTATCCCCTATCTGTCCACCTTTTTCTGGATAGAAAGGTGTTTTATCAAGTATAACTTCCCCTTCCTCTCCTTCGGTCAATATATCTACTTCTTCATCTCCTTTTATCACTGCAAGCAGTTTTGAGTCTTCCGAAGTCAGATGGTCGTATCCTATAAACTGTGTATCGGAGAATTTAGATTTTATTACAGAGTATACAGTTTTAATCTCTTTTGCCGATGTTTTAAACGCTTTTCTTGCCTTCTCTCTTTGATCTTTTAGGTAGTTTTCAAACTCCTGTTTATCATAAACCAAATCTTCATCTCTCAAAACATCTTCCATAAGGTCAAGAGGAAATCCGTATGTGTCGTAGAGTTTAAACACTTCTTCACCTTTTAAATATCTTCTTCCTTCTTTTTTGGCTTGGTTTATAGTTTCAGTTAAAACTCCGTAAGACCTTCTGAGTGTGTTTATAAATCTTGACTCTTCAGATTTCACAGCTGCTTTTATAAAGTTCCTGTTTGGTAAAAGCTCCGGATATGCATTTTTCATTTTATCTATAACAACATCAACCCCTTCGTATAAGAAAGGTTTATCTAATCCTAAATGTTTTCCGTATCTTAAAGCTCTTCTTATTATCCTTCTCAACACATATCCCCTTCCTTCATTAGAAGGTAGTACTCCATCTGATATTAAAAATGTCATAGCTCTGAGATGGTCTGCTATAACTCTCATTGCAACATCATCTCTCTCATCTTTACCATACTCTTTTGAGGAGATATCTTCACAGAAAGATATTATCGGTTTAAATAGGTCTGTTTCAAAATTGCTATCAACCCCCTGCATAACAGATGCTATTCTCTCAAGTCCCATTCCAGTGTCTATACTCGGATTAGGTAGAGGATGTAATACTCCATTTTCATCTCTGTTATACTGCATAAACACTAAATTCCATATCTCAAGGTATCTGTTGTCTTCATCCGATCCAAACTCAGGATTTCCCCACTTCTCTCCTTTGTCAAAGTATATCTCTGAACAAGGTCCACAAGGTCCTGTATCCCCCATAGACCAGAAGTTATCTTTATATCCCATCCTTTTTATCTTTTCAGCCGGTAATCCTATCACCTCATTCCAGATTTTAAAAGCCTCTTCATCTTCTTCAAATATGGATACCAAGAGTCTGTCTTGAGGTATTCCCAATATCTGGGTTACATACTCCCATGCAAACTCTATAGCTTCTCTCTTAAAATAATCACCAAAAGAGAAATTCCCAAGCATCTCAAAAAAGGTGTGGTGTCTTGGTGTGTATCCTACATTTTCAAGGTCGTTATGTTTTCCGGAAACACGGAACACTTTTTGACAAGAAGCAGCTCTTTTATACGGTCTTGTCTCTAATCCTAAAAACAGGTTTTTAAATGGTACCATTCCGGCATTTACAAAAAGAAGAGTTGGGTCATTTTCTGGAATAATCGGAGCAGACTTGACAACTGTATGTCCCTTACTTTCAAAATATTTTAAAAAACTCTCCCTTATCTCATCACCGGTCATATACTTCATAAATTTCAACCTCTACAGTGAAAATTAGATAAAAATTATACCATTTTCAGGTTTTGAGAAAATTTCTGTTATAATTTCTATATGGAAAATAAAAAAGAAGCCCAAAGATTTGACATAACACTTGGAGAAGTCCTTAAAGCAATTCCTCAGTTATTGATAACAAGGGATTATAGACCTAAATTAAAAGAGTTAATTATAAAACTTTAGGAGGAGAAAAAAATGCCATTAACAATAAATAAAGAGATGATAGAAAAAGATCTATTGAATCTGAGTCAATGATAAAACTTAAACCTACCGATAAGGCTGCTTTTATATATGCCGGGGAAGTTATAAGTTATAAGCAGGTTATTGAGAATATTGATAAAATTTCTTCTATCCTTGATATAGAGAAAGGTGAGAGAGCTATCATTTTTTCCGAAAACAGTCCATTCTGGGTTTATTCTCTATTTGCCATCTGGCAGAAAGGTGGTATAGCTGTTCCTGTTGATTTTATGAGTAGTAAGGAAGATTTAGAGTACTATATATCTGACTGTAATCCGAAGGTTATACTTACTTCAACTGATAGACTACCGTTAGTTAATCAGCTGTCCAATAAACCTCAAGTTATACAGATAGATAAATTAGAATATAATGTTAAACCTAATAACATAGACTTTACAGAAAATAAAAAAGATGATGTTGCCGTTATACTCTATACCTCCGGGACAACTGGAAAACCAAAGGGTGTTATGCTTACTTTTGATAATTTACTTTCAAATATAGAGAGTGTTGAGAAAGTAAATATAGCTTCTTCTGATGATAAAACATTGGCAATTTTACCTTTTCATCACTCTTACCCTCTTGTTGTAAGTCTTCTTATACCTCTTCAACTTCAAGCTACCATAGTTTTTTTAGAAAAATTAACTCCAGAGGATATTCTTAAAAAGTTTCAAGATTACAGAATAACTATCCTGATAGGTGTTCCAAGACTTTACAATCTTTTTCATAAAAGGATTTTTAATAGGATAAACTCAAATCTCATTGCAAGAACTCTATTTAATGTGTCAAAAGCTTTAAACTTTCAACCTCTCTCAAAGTTGATTTTTAAAAAAGTTCATCGGCAGTTTGGAGGTAATATAAAGTATTTTATAAGTGGTGGGTCTAAACTTGATGTAGAGGTGGCAAAAGATCTATGGGCTTTAGGATTTAAGGTAGTGGAAGGTTATGGACTTACAGAAACATCTCCGATAGTATCTTTTAATCCTCCAGATAAAATAAAACTTGGTTCTGTAGGAAAAGTTATTGAAGGGGTAGAAGTTAAGATAAAAGATGGTGAGATACTGGTAAAAGGTAGAAATGTATTTAAAGGCTATTACAATAAGCCGAAAGAAACTCAGGAAGTTTTTGAAGATGGATATTTTAAAACCGGAGACTTAGGGTACTTTGATGATGAAGGTTATCTGTATATAACTGGTAGGAAGAAAGAGATAATAGTTCTACCGAATGGTAAAAATATAAATCCAGAGGAGATAGAAAATCAGATAGTCAAAAATTTTCCGATTGTAAAGGAGATAGCCATTATAGAAAAAGATGGACAACTTTTTGCAATAATTTATCCAGATCATGAGTATATCAAAAAAGAAAAGATAGTAAATCTCTATGAAACTATAAAATGGAATGTTATTGATAAATACAATCTATCTGCCGTGTCCTATAAAAGATTAAACGGCTTTACGATAGTAAATACAGAGCTTCCAAAAACGAGACTTGGTAAAATCAGAAGGTTTATGTTGAAAGAGTTTTTACAGAAGCAACAGGAGAAAAGAGATATAAAAGAGCCACAGGACGAGATATATCATACAATAAAAAAGTATCTCCAAAACTATACAAATATAACACCTTATCCGGACTACCATATAGAGATAGATTTGGGACTTGATTCCCTTGGAAAGATAGAGTTTTTAACTTTCTTGGAAAGTAGTTTCGGAATTGAGTTATCAGAAGATTTCTTAATAGAGAATCAGACTGTTGAGAAGATATACAGTTTTATAAAAGACAGAATATCAAAGGTAGAAAGTTTAGATATAGATTGGAGTAAGATTTTAGGTCAAGACATAAAAGTAGATGTATGTGAAAGATGTCTTACGGTCTATACAAAACCTGTTTTAAAAATCTTTTTTAGATTGTATAACGGTTTATCTGTGAAAGGTATCGAAAATATCCCCAGCACACCGGTTATATTTGCTTCTAATCATCAGAGTTTCTTAGATGGGTTTTTAATAACAGCATCTTTACCAACACACATTCTAAAGAAAACATACTTCTTAGCAGAGGAAACTTACTTCAAGTCAGATCTTAGAAAATCTATAGCAAGAAGAAGTGGAATTCTGATAGTAAATGTAAATAGAAACCTTAGGGACTCTCTTCTAAAATCTGCCTCTGTTTTAAGGAAAGGTAAAAATCTGGTTATATTTCCGGAAGGAGCAAGGACAAGGGATGGGAGTTTACTTGAGTTTAAGAAGAGCTTTGCAATCCTATCAAAGG
>JBBFMH010000074.1:0-7486 GCA_037478615.1 Hydrogenothermaceae bacterium | reverse complement strand
GGAGTATGATAAAATTTTTAGGTGAAGGTGTTCACGATGTATAGAACTCATACAGTAGATAGACAGATGTGATAAAATATTTAGAAAAACCAAGGAGTGTAATATGCCAAAGCTCGTTCTCGTTAGACATGGGCAGTCTTTTTGGAATTTACAGAATAGATTTACAGGGTGGGTTGATGTTCCACTGACAGAGAAAGGTAAAGAGGAAGCTTTTAAAGCCGGGGAACTTTTGAAAGATATAAGATTTAAGGTTGCTTACACTTCTGCCCTTACAAGAGCTCAGGAAACTTTGAGAATAATACTTGAAGTTATAGGTCTTCAGATACCTGTTATAAAAGATCAAGCTTTAAATGAGAGACATTACGGAGCTTTACAGGGATTAAACAAAGACAGAGCAAGACAGAAATACGGAGAAGAGATAGTTCATCTGTGGAGAAGAAGCTATGATATAGCTCCCCCGGAAGGAGAGTCCTTAAAAGATACAGCTGCAAGGACAATACCTTTCTTAGAGAGAGCTATCTTAGGGGATATATACGAGGGAAATGATGTTTTGGTTGTGGCACATGGAAACTCTCTAAGGTCAATAATAATGAATCTTGAAAAGCTTACACCTGAACAGATAGTTAAGGTTGAACTTGATACAGGTGTGCCTGTTGTTTATGAACTTGACAATGACGGAAACATCTTATCAAAAGAGATAAGGAGACATTGATGGCTTATCTCATAGCTGCAAACTGGAAGATGAATAAAACAAACGCAGAATCATTGGAGTATGTAAACATATTCAAAGAACTCTATAGAGAGCCTTTACCAAATATAGAAGTTATGATAGCTCCTCCATTTACGTCTTTGGAAGTTGTTGGATTGGCTTTAAATAAAACAAATATAAAGCTCGGTGCTCAAAATATGTACTTTGAAGAAAGAGGAGCTTTTACGGGAGAGATATCTCCCGTCATGTTAAAGGAGTTAAATGTTGAGTATGTTATCTTGGGACACTCAGAGAGAAGACATATATTCGGTGAAAAAGATGAGACTATAAACAAAAAAGTCCTTTCTGCGATAAAACACGGATTAAGACCTATCATCTGTGTAGGAGAGACTCTGGAAGAGAGAGAGCTGGGAAAAACATTGTCTGTGGTAGAGAGACAGATAAGATCTGCAATCTCAGGGTTAGAGAGAGAAGTGTATTTAGTTGATATAGCTTATGAGCCTGTATGGGCTATAGGAACAGGAGTTAATGCTACACCGGATCAAGCCCAAGAAGTCCATAAATTTATAAGAGAACTTCTAAACGGCGTATCAAAGGGGAATGATAAGAATACAAGGATTCTCTACGGTGGAAGTGTTAATGAGAAAAATGCAAGAGATCTTATAAAAGAGAGAGATATAGAAGGTTTCTTGGTAGGGACTTCAAGTTTACATCCTGAAAAATTTTACAAAATCATTACAGAATGTTTGGAGGCATAATGGAGTTTTTATTTGGATTACTAAGTGTAGTATTGGTATTTGTATGTGTATTACTTATAGCCTTGATACTTATGCAGAAAACAAAAGGTGCTGAGATAGGAGCAGTTTTTGGTTCCGGGGCAGCAAAGGCAATTTTAGGGACTTCTGCTGCAACAATACTAACTAAAATAACCTACTGGCTCGGTGGAATATTTATGGTTTTAGTTTTAGCACTTGCATTTTTGAGTAATCATATAGCTAAATCAAAAACAGTTATCAGTGATATCCCTGAAAGTAATCAGCCTGTTAAGAAGTAAAGTTTTCTTGTATAAATTTAAGTAGGAGTTTCGTTCCCGCTTTGTCTAAAAACTCATTTGCATTTCCACATTTTGGAGACAAAATACAGGAAGGACAACCATTTAGACATCCACATTTCGATACGTTCTTATATGTAATTTCCACAAGTTCATCAAATCTCTCAAAACCAACCTCACTGTATCCTATACCACCTTCATATCCGTCATATATAAAGATCGTTGGCTTTCCTGTTTGGTAATGAAAATCTGTTGACATTCCTCCTATATCCCATCTATCATTCATAGCAATTATAGAGAATATACCTATCATAGAGTGTTCTACCCCATGAAGACTTCCGATAAATAAATCCTGTATTCGATTTAACGAAGTCCTAAAATCTTCTAAATCTTTACCTTTTATTTTCTCCCTACTCCGTAGCAGATTTTTTACAAAGAATGTATTATCATCTATCAGATTTTTAAATCTCTGTATACTGAAAGTTCTATCTGAGACTAAATCTTTTATCTGATTTAAAGTGTAATCATCTATCTTTAAGTTTTTTAAAAAACTTATGAAATCTTTCACTTTTTCAGACAGTATATTACTTTTTATTTTAGCCTCATATTTTTCAGATAACACAAACCACATAGATTTTGTTCTAAAGTTTCTTTCATATATTTTTTCTTTGAAAAAGATATCTTCTATTCTCTCTGATGAATCTATATCTCTTTTAGAATAACCTACCACACTGGTTCTAACATTTATATCTCCGTAAAAAAGCTCTAAATCTTTTACTTTCTTACTTTTTTCTATATCAAGTATCTCTATCTGAGTATCCCTTAATGGGTCTGTAAAGTAGTTTGGTTTTGTGGAAATTACGAAAACCTGTCTATTTTCAAAATCAACATCACTGACTAAGTAGTATCTACCGTTGTGGATATATATCGCATTTTTATGAGCTTCATCCATAACAAATTCACTATTTAGATATCCAACTTTTTTCATACTTTTTTCTTCTATAATGTCAAACTGCCCAGATGCCGACCTTAAACTGAAATTTATCTTCTTCTTTGGATACACTTTTGAGTTTTTAAATTCAAGTTCTTCTTCAAGGATAAGTTCTCTCAATATGTACTTCTCTTCACTGTTTTTTATCTCTGATAAAGATATAGGTTTTTCGTTAGCCATCGCTATAAGATGTTTTTTTAAAATATATGGATTTTGAGGGTTTATAACAGGCTCCTCAACTTCTTTGTTTAGTAATTCTTCAGGATTGTTTAAAAAGTATTGGTCAAGTATATCTTTCCTTGGGATAAATACATTGTAAGCTCTCTTTTCTCTCCTTCCGGCTCTTCCAAATCTCTGCCACATAGCTGAAAGTGTTCCTGGAAAACCAATTAAAACACAGGCATCTATTGAACCTATATCGATACCCATCTCCAATGCACTTGTTGATATGACTACCTTATACTCTCCCTTTGAAAGTTTCCTTTCTATCTCTCTTCTCTCTTTATTTGTGTATCCTGATCTGTAAGGTGTTATAAGGTCTATATACTTTTCTAAATGCTTTTCTTCAAGATACCTTTTAAGCCTTATATGAAAAAGCTCAACCTCTTTCCTACTATCTAAAAATACAATAGTAGAAATATCCTTTTTTAAAAATTCCACTACAATCTCTGCAATCTTATGTTTTGGCAAGCTCTTATAAACTCTTAAAAATTTTAGAGGAGAACCAGCTCCGGAGATGGAGACTTCCACGACATCCTCATCTATAAACCTCTGAGCAAACTTCACAGGATTTTTTATGGTGGCAGAGTTAAGTATAAATTGGATTTTTTGATCGTTATAGAAGGAAGTTACTCTCTTTAATCTTCTTATCACATTGGCAACATGGGAACCTAAAACTCCTCTGTATGAGTGAAGCTCATCTATAACAACTGTGTCTAAGCCGTCAAAAAAAACAGCCCACAATCTGTGGTTTGGAAGTATCCCCATATTGAGCATATCAGGAGTTGTTATAAGAATGTTTGGTGGACTGTTTCTTATGATTTTTCTATCTTCTTCTTCTGTGTTTCCGGTATATACGGATACAGTTGCCTTTACTGAGGATTTTTCTATTAAAGAATTTATCTTCTCATACTGATCATTTGCAAGAGCTGTAAGTGGAAAAAGTAAAACTGCCCTTGAATTTGGATTTAAAGCTATCTTCTCAAGGATAGTTAAGATATATATAAGGGATTTTCCAGAAGCTGTTGGAGTTGTTATAACCACATTTTTATTCTCTTTCAGTAGTAGTTTAAACGCTTGAGCTTGATGTGAGTATAGTCTTATTCCCTCTTTTTGTAAAAATCTATTTATTTTTTGTGATTTAAATATATAGTTATCATATTTTGGCTCTACTTTCTGTATTATCCTTTCAAAAACTAAATCTTCATTCATATAAAACTATCAATCCTTGATACGCCATAGTATCAAAATTATATTTTAAAAATATTTAAATTTCAATGAGATTTAGAATTTGATACGCTATCGTATCATTTACCACTTTTATATTGACTTTTAATTTAATTTTAGTATATTATTATCAAATAATTTTATAGAGGTGATGAAGATGATACAGGTAGTTGTTAAATCAATAGCGATAGACAATATAACCGGATCTCCTATACTTCTACTTTCAAACATAGAAAATGAAAAGGAACTCTATCCAATATGGATAGGTGTTGCGGAAGCAGAAGGTATTGTTATAAATCAAAGTGGCTTTCAACCTCCAAGACCTTTAACCTATGATTTGTTCAAAAACACAATAGAGGCTTTAGGTGGTATTGTAAAGGCTGTTGAGATAGCAGATATGGTTGAAAATGCATACATAGCAAACATAATAGTAGACCAAAATGGCAAAGAGATTGTTATAGACGCAAGACCAAGTGATGCTGTAAATTTAGCGTTGAGATTTAATGCTCCAATATATCTAAATGAAGAGATTGTTAAGAAAGTTAACCTTGATGATATTGTTAATCAGGCAAACAACCTGGAAAACTTTCCGCAAACAGAGAATAAAGAGACCCCAGTACAACAAATTTCAAAAGAGCAGTTCATAACAGATGAAGACTTAAACAAGTTTAAAGAGATTATTGACAACATAAAACCTGAAGATTTTTTAATTGATAAAAGTAATCAGCAACAGTAAATTTAAGAAGGAGGCACAGTGATGTTCAGTGAAAATTTACTTGACACAAAGAGTAGAGAAGTTTTAGATACAGCTAAAAATATATCAAGAAAAAGTAATGATCCATTGGTTGATACAGACCATATATTACTTGCCCTGATACAGAGGGATGACTCTCCACTTATTAAAATTTTAGAAAAAAGAGGGATAGACAAAAAATCCTTAAAAGAGAATATACAGTCTTACCTAAATGATATCTACTCCCAGATAGATAAGGCTGTTAATGATTATGTGGATTATCTTAAAAATTTACAGAATCAGTTAAACGAAGTAAGAGCTCAAACATTAAACATATATAAAGAGCTTAGAGATGTTAAAGCAGAGAAAGACAGAATAAAGAGATACTCTACAGAAGGATTTTTCTTCGGTAGTAGCAGATTGGAGCTCGAAAGACTGAATTTATATGAGAGACAGCTTGAATCTCAGATAAACTCTATAAAATCCCAGCTCTCTCAGATTGCAGACTCTCATACAGTTGACAGATTTCTATCCGGAGATATAAGTTTGCTAAACTTTTTATACAAAGTTATAGAAAATTCATCACTCTTAAAGCAAATAGAGGAGCTTGGATTCTCAAAAGATAGATTTGAAGAAAAAATAATAAGCAGACTTACAGGCTCCCAAACATCAAAAGTATACTCTTCTAAATTTATAAAGGTAATGGAAAATGCCGAGAAGATAGCTATAAATAACGGCTCTTCCATTGTAACGGTTGTTGATATAGCAACAGCTTTAATAAACGCAACAGACACAGTTGCAGGTAAAATTTTAGATGAGATATTAAATCTTGACAAAAAAGAGAAAAAAGGAGGAAAACAGATGGAAGACAAAAAGATAAGACAAGAGATGGAGCAGGAAGAGAAACCAGCCCTTGAGAAATTCACAACCGATTTAACAAAACTTGCAAAAGAAGGAAAGTTAGACCCTGTAATAGGAAGAGAGAGAGAGATACAACAGGTTATAGAGATATTACTTAGAAGAACAAAGAATAATCCAGTGTTGATAGGAGAAGCTGGAGTAGGTAAAACAGCTATTGTTGAAGGACTTGCTCAGAAGATAGTAAATAAAGAAGTTCCTGAAGATCTTCAAAATAAAAAAGTTTTATCTTTAGACTTAGGAGCTTTAGTGGCCGGTACAAAGTATAGAGGTGAATTTGAAGAGAGAATGAAAGAACTGATAGACGGTTTAAAAGCAGACCCAAATATAATTCTATTTATAGATGAACTTCATACAATAGTCGGAGCAGGTAAAGGTGAGGGAGCTTCCGATGCAGGACAGCTTCTAAAACCTGCTTTAGCAAGGGGAGAGATCAGAGTAATAGGTGCAACAACCCTTGATGAATACAGGAAGTACATAGAAAAAGACCCTGCATTAGAGAGAAGATTTCAACCTGTTTTCGTAGATGAGCCTGACGTGGAGACAACCGTAGAGATACTAAAAGCTCTCAGACCAAGACTTGAAAAACATCACAATGTGAAGATAGATAACTCCGCAATAGTCGCAGCAGCAAAATTAACACATAGATACATACCTGCAAGAAAACTTCCGGATAAAGCCATAGATTCATTAGACCAAGCTTGTGCAAGGAAAAAACTTAAACTTGTGTATGCTCCACCAGAGGTGATAGAACTTGAAAGAAGAATAAAATCCTTAGATGAGCAGATAGAGAAAGCTTCCTTAGACGGAGATTACGAAAAAGAGGCAAAACTAAAAATAGAGAAAGCAAACTTAGAAAAGCAGCTGAAAGATGTTTTAACTAAATCTTCCAGTGATAAACTCAAACTTACAGAACTTGAGAAACAGCTTGAAGAGATAGATAGGCAGATAGAAGCGGCTGCAGAGAGAGGAGATTACGAGAGAGAAGCAGATTATAAGATAAAGAGAGTCCAGATAGAAAAGCAGATAAAAGAACTTCAACAGAAAGTTGCTCAGGCTACAGTAGTAACAGAAGATGATGTGGCAGAGGTGATATCTGAATGGACTGGTATTCCTATATCCAAGATGAAAGAAGAAGAAATGGAAAGATTACTACATCTTGAAGAAGAGATGCATAAGAGATTGATAGACCAAGAACATGCTGTTAAACTTGTAGCAGAGGCTATAAGGAGAGCAAGAGCCGGACTATCAGATCCAAGAAAACCACTTGCATCTTTCATGTTCCTTGGTCCTACAGGAGTAGGTAAAACAGAACTTGCAAAAACATTGGCGGAGCTGTTGTTTGATGATGAAGATGCGTTGATAAGACTTGATATGTCTGAATTTAAAGAAGAACACTCTGTTGCAAAACTGATAGGAGCACCTCCGGGATATGTAGGTTATGAGGAAGGTGGAAAACTTACAGAAGCTGTAAGAAGAAGACCATACTCTGTTATACTCCTTGACGAGATAGAGAAAGCTCACCCACGAGTATTTGACCTGTTCTTACAGGTTTTAGATGATGGAAGACTTACAGACTCTCAGGGAAGAACTGTTAACTTTAGAAATACAATAATAATTATGACTTCTAACATAGGT
>JBBFMH010000073.1:0-7593 GCA_037478615.1 Hydrogenothermaceae bacterium | reverse complement strand
CTTCATTTGCCGCAGAAAAAACCCTGTACGAAAAACTGGGTGGTAAACAGGCTATTGATACTGTAGTCGTAGAACTTACCAACAAGATGATGAAGGACTTGGAATTATAGAAGTTTTTGCATATATTTAAATTAAAACCAAAATGAGGGAACTTTAAAATTGAAAGCATTAGCTTGGCTATCTGAGAAGAGAAAAGATAACAAAGTTTTGTGTAAGGCTTGTTCTCAAAGATGTGTATTGGCAGAAGGTGAGTATGGAAAATGTGGAATAAGGAAAAATGAAAATGGAGAGTTATATCTAACTGTCTATGGAGTTGCAGCAGCTTACAATATTGATCCGGTTGAGAAAAAACCACTTTTCCACTTTTTACCTGGGACAGAGATATTTTCAGTAGGAACGGTAGGTTGCAATTTTAGCTGTCAATTTTGCCAAAATTTTGAGATATCCCAGTATCCAAAGGAACATAACTTCGAAGTTTTCGGAACAACCTTACTTCCAGAAACAATAGTGAATATAACAAAAACAAGAAAGATACCTTCAATTGCATTTACATACAACGAACCTGTTGTTGTTTTTGAATATGCCTATGATACATTTAAACTGGCAAAACAGAATGGTATAAAAACAGTTTTTGTAAGTAGTGGTTATGAAACAAAAGATGCAATAGATACAATAAGACCATACCTTGATGCTGCAAACATAGATTTAAAGGCATTTACTGACAGATTTTATAAAGAGATATGTGGTGCAAGATTAAAGCCAGTTTTGGAAGCTATAGAGTATTCTTACAAGCAAGGTATATGGATAGAAATAACAACTCTCATAATACCCGGTGAAAATGACTCAAAGGAAGAGCTTAGAGATTTAGCCAAATTTATAGCTTCTATAGATAAAAATATACCTTGGCACATATCAAGATTTTTCCCAATGTATAAAATGTTAGATAAACCACCTACACCTATAGAGAAGTTAAAGGAAGCTTATGAGATAGGTAAAGAAGAAGGACTTAACTATATATATGTTGGAAACATTATTGATGAAGATAGAGAGTCTACATACTGTCCAAACTGTCATTTTAAAGTGATTGAGAGAAGCGGATATGTAGGACAGTATGTTAAAAATCATCTTATAGATGGAAAATGTCCAAAGTGTAATACGGAGATAGCGGGAATTTGGAAGTAACTACTCACTAAAACTGATGGTTCTATATGTATAAACTTCTAATTTATATTTTTTATAACAGTCTTTAGGAAGACCTGCTTTTAAACATAGATGAGCAAAAAACTCATCTTTCTCAGGAATATTCTCCCACACATCAGGTAAAAAAGTTGCTGAATGATTTCTATACTTTATAATAACCCCATCTTTGAAAGGTTCTACCTTATTAAACAGATCTATCCAGTTATGATAATGTAAAGGTTGTGGATAAGTGAGAACAGATACTTTAAATTTTATGTTAGTAAGTTCATCTAAGGATAGAGGATAAAATCTGGGATCAGATACAGCTGCTGATATTGCATTACGTGTAACATCTTCGTACAAAGGTCTATGAGGTATAATTGATCCTATACATCCCCGTAAGCTTCCCTTTTTTGTTTCAAGGGTAACAAATGATGCACCTAACTTTTTAAGATTCTCATAAGGTATATCCTCTTGTTTGATAAGAAGAATTTTGCCTGTTTTTAAATAATACTCTACAGAAAACCTAGCAACTTTTAAAAGAAATTGACCTTCATCTTTACTTATAGAAGATATAACTTCCATATCCAACCACAGCTGAATAATCTCCGGAAGTATCACCGGAAGTTTTATAATCTAAAAGTTCTGATTTGAGATTATGTTCTTTTGCATACAGTATCATACCTTCCATACCTATCTTACCACAGGCTTCACATCTTTCCAGATATCTAACATCTAACTTTTCTACCGCAAGATGACAATTTTCATCAATTTGTCTTGCAACATTATCCGGATAGTAATGACTTAAATCTGAACTTATTATTACAACTGTATTTTCATCTTTAAAATACTCTATCAATCTTTTAATATAAAGAGGATCTATATCTCCATATACAACAGGGATTATGTCAAAGTCTTCCATTATTACCTGTAAAAATGGAACCTGAACTTCCAAGGAATGTTCCTTTTGATGGGGAACCGTATTTAAAGTTAGGGGAAAATGAGGATTGTCTTTTGCAAACTGCAATATCTTCTCTTTATTTACTATAACCTCTCCCAAAGGTGTCAACCAGTAATCATAATAACCAAAAGATATACCGTTCATATATACATAGTGAGATGGTCCTATCAATAGAAATGTGTAATGTTTACCTCTTTCTAAATTTAGAAGTTGTTTATAAGACACTGCGGCAGTTTTTCCAGAGTATATATAACCTGCATGAGGAGATATTAAACCTTCCGGTTTGTAATTAAACAGGGGAGCTTCTTCCAAATAGGACTCTATCATATCTCTTAGTTTTTCTATTTTTGCAGGATAGAACAAATTTGCTACTGCCGGTTTTCTCACCGATACCATCTTAACCCTCTTAATCCTTTTAAGATAATTTATTTCTCTTCTCAATAGCTTCAAATAATTTCTTATCTACCTCTTCCAACCAATGTTCCCTTCTGATAACTTCATCAAACATCTCTTTATGTAGTATCTGAGTAGCGTGAAACTTCGCTTTTAAATCTTCATATTCATAGAAAAAATTTAAAGATGGCAGAAGCTTTACTATATTTTCAGTGTCAAGTAAGTTAAAGTCATACTGATAGATCTTTTTAACAACAGATTCATCTAAATTACCATTGGTTATAATCCACACCTTTGATATTGAGTACTTTTCTTTTCCCTTTTCCAACTCTTTAAGATAATCTTCATCAACCTTTTTAACTTCCGTAAAATCTACATAATCCACTATTATATAGTCAACCCTACTTTCATCTTCAAACTTCAGTATGGTATCTATATGGAACTCCCTGAAATACTCCGGATCAATAATCTCAAATCCAAGCATTTGGAAAGTGGTGTTTAGAAAATACTCAAATTCAGATCCTTTCATCCTCTTAAGATACTCAATCTGAGACTCTGTCCATGGATACAAAGCCATTTTATCTTTTAAATCTTGTAGTTGAGACTTTATCTCCTGTAGTTTATCCTCATAAGATTTAGCTCTTAAAATATAATCTTCCCTTTCCTTTAAAAACTTCTCTTTATAAGATTCCAAAGTAGGAATAAGTAGGATTTCTTCTTTTCTCTTTTCTTCTTTATACCGTAAAAATGCATAATAACATACAACCATAAAAATTCCAGTTATTATAACTATATCAACTACATCTATCTGCATTCTTTTACCAAATTTTTAAAAATCTTTGTATAGATATTATATCTCCTACTATAAACTTTACAGTAGTCCTTTTTATAACACATTCCACAGATGTATCCCTTAAAACAACAGTAGATATTTTAAGAAATATTCCCAAAAAGATGTTGATGTGCCTTTAAAATCTTTTATATACCTAAATCCAGAAGATAGGTTATCCTGCCTAAACAATGTTCCTCCAAATCCAGCCGAAAAGCCATATCCTAATCCTGTTATACTATTAAAAGTTATATCACTACTAAAAAATGGTCTAAATACCCTCACATAATTATCTCTGTTTTCAAATCCGAATAAAAAACCAGCTCCTACTGAACTATAACTCTGAGGTAAAACATCCGGATTAGGTTGAGATGATATTTTATTTATAACTCCTTTATCTGTGTTTTTTTCATTAAAATTACTATTTTGTATATATATACGAAATGTGTAATCTGGGTAGCCTATTCTTAATTTATAAAATAATTCCCCATACATACTAAAACTATCACCCACACTTTTATTATCCTGAGATTTGTAAAAATCTTTATTAATAGATCCAAAAATAAAAGCTCTATTTGTTAAACTGTGAGATAAAGATATATTTATATAATCCTTCATTCCTCCAAAGAACATATATAAACTTTCATAAGAAAGTTGGTTTATACCTGTTGATAGCTCTATGTTAGTCCGATTATCTAAATATCTATTATACCTAAAAGTTATCCCTGCATTTCCCTTTAAACCATCTAAATAAGAGACCCCTATCTCACTATATCCATCATCGACCATCTTTCCAATTTTAAATGAATGGTAATTAAAACTCCTCAAATCCTTATATATTGAATTACTGCTATCAACAGATAGATAACCCAACAGTTGGTAATTTATATAAAATCCTTTTGTAAGATAGTATCTAATGAGAAAATTTTCATTTATTGAAAATACTTTATCCCAATTTGTATAAGAGATTGTATTATCAACCTTTGAATAGTAAGTTGTAATTAAATCTCTATACTGCTTATATAGAAGATAATCTTCTCTATTTTCTTCTAAGCCCTTATAACCATAATATCCGGCTATATTTATTTGTCCTGTTCTCCTGAAAGCTTCTACTCTATCTCTTATTGGAAGAATATCTGAGTATCTATTTAAAAGTTCCTCTTGCCAAAATCTATCATCTTGCCACAGAGCAATATTTAGATACATCCAAGGTCTTAAAATTTTTTTATGTTTCTTTATTATATATTCAACTTTCTGATGTTCTTCTATCTTTAAAAGATAAGAGTAGTAAATATCATCAAAAATAGCTGGATCTATTACATCCTTAGCAATCTGAAAAAGTTTCTCTAATTCTACTGCCGGAAGATAATTTATACCAACTTTTAGATACATTTCTAATCTTTGTGGGTCTTTATATGTATCAGATAGATTTTTAGATAGTTTTCTAAAGATTTCATATCTTATTTTTTCCGCTTCATCTGTTCTTCCATAGGTATAGAGTACATCAGCATAAAACAGTAAATCTTCATCACTTTCTTTTCCTAACTTAGATAATAGCTCCAAAGCTTTCTGAGAGTTCTGTAAAAACATATGAAGAGCTATGAACTGCCTTGGAATTTTCTCTTCGTATAGTTTGAAATTATTTAAAATATATCTTGCAAAATCTTTATCAGATGTTTCTATGGAGAAAAAAATTGCTTCTGACAGCAAATTTTCGAAAAAAGCTTCTTTCAATGCTTCTATTAAAATTTGCTTCGCTTTTTTAGCCCCTTCTACTTTATAAACAGATTTAACATACAGCGATAAAAGGTAAGGATTTTTATATAAATCTCTCATATCTATTTTGAAGAGAACTTGATATATATCTTTCCATTTACTTAATCTGTTTAAAGATTCTATATATCCAGTTAAGAGGTAGAAATCCTTGAATCTACTGTAACCTTCCTTTGCATACAAGAGAGATTGCTGATAAACTTTCTTATTAAAGTAATACACATATAATCTAACATAATCAACAAGTCTTGGCTGATTTAATTTTATTAACTTTTTACTTGCATATACAGCGAATTCAAAATCTCTAACAAACCATCCTAAATCTGAAAGAGTTTGATAATACTCTATCAACTGTTTTTCTTCTTCACTATCTTTTGGTTTTAGACTTTCGATATATTTTAAGTTAGATTTTAATACTTCGTAGGATTTAGAGTAATTTTTTAAAGCATATAGAGAGTTTGAGTAGAGAAGTATCTCTGATATATTTAAAGGTCTATATTTTGAAAGTTCTTCTAGATTTTGGATAGCCTGTTTAATTTGATTATAATGGTAATTTAAATACGCTAAATTAGAGAGATATTCTGGATTTTTTTCTTCAGCAAATTTTTTATCTAAAAGTTTTATAAGTTCATCTATATTTCCACTTTGTGTAAAGATATAAACTAAATCTTTTAAACTTTTTATCTCACTGAAAAGTTCTCTGTTTCCCACTAGAAGTTGTGATGCCAAATCAAATCTATTTGAAGCTAATGCCATATTAAACAGATTTTTTAAATTTTTCTTTGTAGGATTCAGTTTAAATAGCTGTTGATAAGCTACCAAAGACTCCTCAAAACGTTTTGTCCAGAGAGCTGTCTTTCCATACCACTCCCACCAATAATAACTTTTCGGAAAAAGCTCTACACCTTTTTTAGCTATTTGGTATGCATTTTCAACATCATTATTTCCTAAAAAAGATATCAATAAAAGTTTAAAAAGTTCTTCATCTTGAATATTTTTTAGATTCTGTTCCTTTACTGATTTTTGTTCATCTTTAGATGATAATAAAACTTCTTTTAATAAATATTCATCCATAGTATTAGCATGTATAAATCCTCCGTATATTAGCAGAATAAATCCAATCCTAGTAACCCTTTTCATTCTAAGCTCCTCTTTATATCCAAAGCTATGTTGTACGCAAACTTAGGATCTCCCGTTGCCAATGCAGATTTCAGTACAAATTTAGCAGTTTCCTTATCTTTTAAAAACTCAGCATAGTTCTCAGATATAAACTGCTTCATAGATTCATAATCTTTTGAAGCAAGCAATATATTAATTGCCTCTATAAAGAGTTTCTTACGAATCTCAAAATCTTTAGAAGAGTTAAACAGTTGAAGATATAGATGATAAGCTTTACTAAACTCTTTTTTTACTTTGTACGTTTCTGCCAAGGAGGTAAGTAAGAACAATTTTTGTGATGGGTATCTATCTATAAGTTGATTAACTACGTTCTCTGGATTTTCTTCCTTAGATAGAAGAAAAACTATATCTTTTTTAACCGTATCAGTAGGGTTTAGATTTAAGATTTCAATGGCATCTTTCATCGCAGTTTTGTGATCTTTTATTGCTATCGATACTTTATAATGTTCCATAAGCCAGTATCCATATCTTTCTCTGTCTAATTCTTTTAGTATAGAGAGATATTCCACTGCTGCTTTGTAATCTTCTATTTGAAGAGATAGCTTATATACAGTTTCAAGCCATTTTAAATCTTTATCTGATTTTAATTTACTTATCTTTTTAGCAACTTCTAATGCTAGATGTGGCATATTCATAGAAAGTGATTCTTTAAAAATCTTTTCCAAGATTGTTAAATCAGATGATTCTCTATAACTTTCATACAATAACTGTTCCATCTTCTTTAAGTAAACACTTTTTTCCTTTTCATCCTGTGATGAAAAGTATAGAAATTTCAATTTTTCATATCTTAAAAAAGCTACTTCTGATTTTAACCCTGACTTTTCAAGTTCTGATAAAATCTCTTCCGACCTTTTATAGTTACCTATCTCAAAATATCTTTGAGCTAAAAGAAGTTTTAACTGCTGATCTGGATTTATCTTTATCAAGTTTTCAAGGTATATATTGGCAAGCTCTATGTTAGAGTCTTTATACTCTAAAACAAGTTTTTCCAATTTACCTTTTGGAAAAAGTAAAATCATTATCAAAATAACCATAAAACTAAATAGAAATATCTCCCCATTTGAGACAAATTTACCTTGAACAGTGGGCTTCCACATAGCTCTCTTTCTCTTCTTTGTATCTAATTCTTGTAATATTTTCCCCATTTTTCTCTATTGAATAACCTTCCGGTTTAATTAAAATTTCGCAATTTTTATTGTAAATCGAAAACTCCAAAGGAATATAAGATTTTAGCTTTATAACAACCTTTCGGTCATTTTGTTTCATTTCTGTAATCTGA
>JBBFMH010000072.1:0-7614 GCA_037478615.1 Hydrogenothermaceae bacterium | reverse complement strand
TTCCAGTTTTTGCTGGAATATTTGGGGCAAGAATTGCTTACATAATAGAGCATAAAGAGGAGTTTAACTCGGTTTTTGATTTTGTGGCTATTTGGAATGGTGGCATAGATTGGTTTGGTGGATTTATAGGTGGTTTGGTTGGATCATTAGCATATTTAAGTTATAAAAAGATATCTCTATTAAAATTTGCTGATGTGGCCGGAATAGCTATTCCTATCGGACATTTTTTTGGAAGACTTGGTTGTACTTCTGCAGGATGTTGTCATGGAAAGCCTGTTCCTGAGGATTCACCTTTTAGAGATATAGCTATAATCTTTCCAAATGATCCACACTGTCAGGCACCTGCCGGAGTTCCGCTTTATCCTACGCAACCTGTAGAAGCTCTCGGTAATTTAACCATATTTTTTATACTGTTTTATATATACAGAAAAAAATCTTTTGATGGACAGATATTCAGTCTTTATCTTGTACTTTATGGTTTGGAGAGATTTTTACTTGAATTTTGGAGAGGAGTGACACCACCTATTCCAGGACTTGGACTTACTTGGAATCAGATTGTAACTTTAGGTATGGTGATTTTCGGTTTAACATCTTTCTTTATACTTAAAAGTAGATATAACAAACAACAGATATCTTCCTAATGAAGTTGTTTAATCTCTTTAACAAAAAAGTTTTTAAGATAGAACCTGGATTAGATAGAATTAATAAAGCTTTGGAATATATAGGAAATCCACATCAAAATTTAAACTCAGTATTAGTTGCAGGCACAAATGGTAAAGGTTCAACATCTGCTTACATAGAAAGTCTGTTTAGATATCATAGATTTAAAACTGGACTATTCACTTCACCACATCTGATAAGAGAGAATGAAAGATGGCAGGTTAATAGAGAAAGCATTGATGATAAAAAACTTGAAAATTACATAAAAGATTTAAAGCCTGTAATAGAGAAATTTGAATTAACATACTTTGAAGCTTCAACATTACTGGCTTTTAAATATTTTTATGATGAGAAAGTAGATATTGCTGTAGTTGAAGTTGGACTTGGTGGTAGATGGGACGCTACTAATACACTCTATCCTGATGTGTCTGTTATAACAAATGTATCTTTTGATCATATGCATATGCTTGGAAACACCCTAAAAGAGATAGCCTTTGAAAAAACGGGAATAACAAGAGAAGATAGACCAGTAATAGTAGGTAGAAATCAGGAAGAGATTATATACTGGTTAAATCAAAGAAATATTAAAGAAAGATATATATCTATGGTTGATTTTAAATTTTTAGAGAAGGATTTTAATAGATTTAGCTATACCTTTAGAGACTTCTTTATAGATGAGATAGAGTTATCAATGATAGGGACAAGACAGATAGAGAATGCTTCAACTGGATTAACAGCTTTTTTGGTATATATGAATAGGAAAAACTTAAAAGTAGATTATGTCTCTGTTAAAACAGCATTAAAAAATACAGTTTGGCAAGGTAGAATGCAGATTATCTCAAAAGAGCCTGTTATCATTTTAGATGGAGCCCATAATACAGAAGGTCTTGAAAGGACTTTTAAAGAGTTAAAATCTATATTTCCAGAAAAAAAGATTTTTACCATCTACTCATTTTTAAAAGATAAAGATATTAAATCTATGTTTGATATAATTAAGGAAAATTCAGATTATACCTTAGCAACAACGATAGATATTTCAAGAGGTATGAGGAAGGAAGATTTTGAGAGTTTGGGAGAGTATAACTTTGAACCTGATTTTAAAACTGCAATACAAAAAGCAGTTTCGGTTTCTGAAGGAGATAAAATAATACTAATTACTGGGTCTTTATATCTGATAGGAGAGGTTCTTAATGGATGGAATACTGTTAGTAAATAAGCCAAAATTTATAACATCAAATGATTTAGTGCAAAAAATAAAAAAATATACAGGTGAAAAAGTAGGACATACAGGAACACTTGATTATGTAGCCCAAGGTTTGATGGTTTTAACATTTGGAAAGGCTACGAGATTTACACAGTTTCTACAAAAATTAGATAAAGAGTATATAGCTACTGGAAAACTTGGAGAGATAACGGATACATATGATAGTCAGGGAAAGGTTATACAGGAAAACCCTGTAAATATAAGCAAAGAAAATTTAAAAGAGATTATATTATCCTTTGTAGGAGAGTATTACCAATTTCCACCACCATATTCAGCTAAAAAAATAGGAGGAAAAAGAGCTTACCAACTGGCAAAAAAAGGAATAGATCCACAGCTTAAACCTGTAAAAGTTAGCATCTACAACATAGAGATATTAAATATAGATATTCCTTATTTTATAATTAAAGTATCCTGCTCAAGTGGGACTTATATAAGGTCTCTTATAAAAGATATAGGGGATAAAACAGGTTCAGGAGCTTATATGACTGAATTAACAAGGACAAAAGTAGGACAGTTTAAAGTTGAAGATTCATTGACCTTAGATGAGTTATTGAATATGAAGAAGGAAGATATTGAAAAAAGATTAATATCTATAAAAGAGGCTCTTTACTTTATGGAAAGTTTGGTTTTGAGAAATGAATATGTAAGAAGATTTAAACACGGTCAAAAAATTGAAGTTAATATAAAAGATTTAGACACTATAAAAGTTTTAGATGAATCTGAAAATCTTGTAGGTTTAGGGAAAGTTGAAAACAGAGTTTTAAAACCTATAATTGTTGTTCAGTAATCATTAGTTAGCAATATCTAACCTATA
Source organism: Hydrogenothermaceae bacterium (assembly GCA_037478615.1). GTDB lineage: Bacteria > Aquificota > Aquificia > Aquificales > Hydrogenothermaceae > JAOABC01. The sequence goes on along the minus strand of JBBFMH010000072.1, from coordinate 4,876 downwards.
CTTAAACTGGTATAATACTTAAAAACTTGCCAAGAGGTTATGGTGTTAAATGTGGATACTTGGTTTACACGATGAAGGGTATAGGAAAACGAGAAAATCTATACTTGAACTTGTAGGAAATACACCGCTTATAAAGGTTGATAGGTCTCTCCCGGAAGATATAAAGAAAAAAAATGTGGAGATTTATGCCAAACTTGAAAGTTATAATCCTGGAGGGTCTGTAAAGGATAGACCTGCTACAAGAATGATAGTTGATGCAATAAATTCCGGAAAACTTACAAAAGATAAAGTGATAATAGATGCAACTTCCGGAAATACAGGTATAGCTCTTGCAATGGTTGGAACAGCCCTTGGCTATCAAGTTGAACTTGCTATGCCCTCTAATGTTAGTGAAGAGAGAAAAAGAATAATAAAGGCTTTTGGAGCTAAGATCCACTTTACAAATCCACTTGAAAGCACAGATGGAGCTATAATTTATGTACGAAAACTTGTTGAGAAAAATCCGGATAGATACTTTTATATAGACCAGTATAATAACGACTCAAACTGGAAAGCTCATTTTGAATCAACAGCTGTTGAGATATGGAATCAGACAGAGGGAAGAATTACCCACTTTGTAGCCGGAATAGGAACTGGTGGGACAGTTATGGGAACTGGAAGAAGGTTGAAGATATACAATCCGGATATACAGATTATAGGAGTCCAACCTGACAGTCCTTTTCACGGAATAGAGGGATTAAAATACATAGAGACATCTATAAAGCCGGGGATTTTTGATGAAAACAGACTTGATAGAACAATGTTTATAGGAACTGATATTGCATACCAGAGAGCAAGGGAGTTGTCAAGATTAGAAGGTGTGTTTGTAGGTCAGTCATCAGGAGCTGCTTATGAAGCAGCAATAAGAATTGCAAGGGAAATTGAAGAAGGTGTTATTGTTTTTGTATGTCCTGATGGTGGAGAAAAGTATCTTACAACAGCTTTGTATGACTATTAATCTGCATATGATTGAAAATCTCTCTTGTGTTATTCTTGCCGGTGGACAGAGTAAGAGAATGGGGCAGGATAAAGCTTTTCTTAATTTTTACGGCAAAACCTTTATTAGAGTTATTGCAGAGAAACTGTCTAAAAAATGCTCTCAGCTTATAGTTTCTGCCAACAAAGAAGAATACATATACAGAAAAGAACTTGAAGGAATAGATTTTGATTTTGTTAAGGATATTAATCCATTTGAAGGACCTTTAAATGCTGTTTCATCTGTTTCTGAATATATTAAAAATGATTATGTTTTTATAGCTACCTGTGATACACCTTTTATAAATGAAAATCTTATAGATCTATATCTGTCTATAATAGATAGCTATGATGGAGTTATTCCAATCATTGATGGAAAGTTTCAGACTTTAAACACTCTATACACTAAGAAAGCTTTGGAAAAAGCTAAGGAAGTTTATAAAGAAAGTAAATCTCTCATGAGCTGGATTAGAAATTTAAATTACTTTGTTCCTGAAACAAAGGCAATAAAACAGTTAGATAATGCTCTTTTGACCTATAAAAGTATAAATACTCCGGCTCAGTATGAAGAATTTGTGATTAGAAAAATCTGAAAGTTATTCCACTATAAATGGAGTAATTGTTTTCTAGATTAAACATCTTTCCTATTCCTAAACCTATCTCTACTTTCCCTTTACTATAACCTATACCTATTAATCCACCTTTTTCTGTCTCTCCGTAAGAGCTTATGTAGAGCGAAGATATTACACTAAAGTTTTCGGTAAAGTTATACTCTATGGATAGAGATTGAAAAATCTCATATTCTCCAAGAGGTCTATCTTTATGGACCATATAAGAGCTGTTTGCGTACATTCTAAATTGTTCTAAATCAATCTGAGATATAAGGGTTATACCATAGCTTATATGATGCTCACTGAATTCACTATGTTTTTTTATCGGATATCCCAAATAAGGTTTGATTGCAAATTTAACTCCATTTTTATCAAAGAATCTGTATTTTACTTCAACGAATGGGTCTGCCATATCAGAATAGGTATTTTCATAGCTTTCTAAATATCCAACAGGAATATTTATGGCTACGTCAGTTAAATCATTATAGCCGTATGTAAAATTAAAAATATAGCTACCTTCCTTTTCTCCCAGATTATCTGTATAGAAAAAGTAGTTTTCGTTTTGAGAGTTTGAAGTTCCTAATGTTTCTGTATCATCCCAGATGAGAGCTTTTTTCCCAGCATAAGCATATGATTGTAAAAATACAAAAATAGCAACGGCTAATCTTATAATCTTCATTTGAAATCCTCTATTTTATCGATAGAGAGTACTTTATAATATTTGAGATTAAATCTCAATGATAAATTGGGTGATTTCATCATATTTCAAAAATCAATCTTTTCCTGCCAAAGCCTTTAATATTAACGGTGCTATCAATGTAGTAAATGCCACTACAAATATAATTACAGCATAGAGTAAATCATCAAACAGTTTTGATTGTTTTCCTATCTCTGCAAATATTAATCCTACTTCCCCACGGGGAAGCATGGAAAAACCAATAAGAAGCTTCTCTTTTATAGTTGCTTTTATGAAAAATCCAGATGCTACTTTACCTATAATTGCAATCAGAAGTAGAACTATTGATATCTTCCAAAATTCCGGAGAGCTAAAATCTATTTCTTTTAAATTTAAGCTCAAACCGATGGATACAAAGAAAATTGGAGTTAAAACATAAACAAGGGGATGTATTGAATGCTCTATTTTGTCTATCATCTTTTCTTTTTCTTCTATTCTTAAAAATGCTGCAAATGGGATAACAAATCTTCTTGATAGAGCAAGACCTACTGTAAACGCTCCAAGTATTTCCGGAGAACCTACCTGATGAGATAGGTAGGCAAACAAGAATATTACGGACATTATAGCAACTGGAATAAATTCTTCACTTTTAAGTTTTATAGAGAATATGTTTATTAACTTTGCCAATAGTTTTGCTAATATAGGAGATATTATAAAGAAGGTTGTTATGTATAGTATAAGTGTAATTACGTGGTTTATATCCACATTTCCTTGCTTTGAAAACTCGTATAAAACTGCCAATACTACCACACCAAATATATCATCTAAAACAGCAGCTGCAAGAACTATTTGGGCAAATCTATGATTCATCTTTCCAAGGTCTGTTAAAACTTTTACCGTTATTCCTATACTGGTAGCCGTTAATGTTCCACCTATGAATAGGGATGTTGCAAAGGGAAGGTTAAAGAGATAGTAGCTTGCTAAAAATCCAAAGAACATAGGTAGAGATGCTCCGGCAGTTGCCACTATAAAAGCAGGAATTCCAACCTTTTTAAGTTGATGGATATCAGCTTCAAGTCCAACTTGGAATAAGAGAAGTATTATGCCGATTTCCGCAAGGACTTTTATAGCTTCATTTATCTCTATTAAACCAAGACCACTGACACCTAAAACTATCCCAGCTAATATCTCTCCTAAAACTGCTGGTAATCCGAATTTGTTAAACAGATCTCCAAAAACTCTTCCAACAAATATAATTACAGCGAGATATAGAAAAAGTGAGTGTATATCCATTTTTCAAAATCCTATAAATTTATTTATAATAGGCATCCTTCTGTCTTTTCCAAAAGCTCTTTCTGTTATCTTTATTCCAATTGGAGACTGTCTTCTTTTGTATTCGTTTATATCTATAAGCCTGACTATCTTTTTTACTATCTTTTCATCAAATCCAGCATTTATTATTTCTTCTACCGAGTAATCTTCTTCTACATACATCTTTATAATCTCATCAAGGATTGGATAAGGTGCCAGCTCAGCTTCATCTGTTTGACCAGGCCTCAACTCTGCGGAAGGTGGTTTTATTAACACTCTATCTGGAATAACTTTTGATATAGAGTTTCTATAACGGCAAAGGTCATAAACTTTTGTTTTAAGTATATCTTTTATAACTGCAAATCCTCCAACCATATCTCCGTAAAGTGTAGAATAACCCACACTCATCTCACTTTTATTTCCGGTAGCAAGAACAATCCAGCCAAATTTGTTAGATAAAGCCATAAGAATATTGCCTCTTATTCTGGCTTGGAGATTTTCTTCCGTTGTGTCTGGATTTAACCCTTTAAATATAGAATTTAACTCTTTAAGATAAATTTCAAAGATATTACTTATTGGTATTGTAAAAGTCTCAATACCGAGGTTTTTAGCAAGCTCCATTGCATCTTCTATTGACTCTTTTGATGTATAAGGAGAAGGCATTAAAACACCTTTTACATTATCTTTACCAAGTGCATCAGTTGCAATAGTGGCAACAAGTGAGCTATCTATTCCACCACTTAAACCTATCACCACTTTTTTAAAGCCATTTTTTACTATATAATCCCTTAATCCCAATACAAGTGCTTGATAAATCTCTTCATCTTCGGTTTTGTCAAGGACTATTTTCTGGGTTATAGGCTGTGTTTTTTCTGAAATATTGTAGTCTAAATGTATCTCTTGGGTATGTCTTTTTCTCTCATACTCATACCTAAGATTTTTTAATCTGTTGTCTTTAAGCTGATATCTAAAAATTTCATCAAGGTCTATATCAGTAATTACTAAATCTTCTTCAAAGGAACTACCCTTTGATATAATCTCTCCGTTTGGATTTACTACAAAACTGTTTCCATCAAACACAAGTTCATCTTGTCCTCCAACCAGATTAACATAAGCAATAGCCACCATATTATCTCTTGACCTTACTTTTATCAGTTCCTCTCTCTTTTTTACTTTTTGGATAGAGTAGGGTGAAGCGTTGAGATTAAATACTACTTCACAACCTTCTATTGCGTAATCGTTTATCGGATTTTCTGGATACCAT
>JBBFMH010000071.1:0-7673 GCA_037478615.1 Hydrogenothermaceae bacterium | reverse complement strand
AAAGCTGTAGAGAAAAGAGCCAAAGAGCTGAAAATAGATATTCTCATACAGAACTCCTCTGACAAACTAAAAGATTACCAAAAACTAAAAGAAGAGTATGGTTTTAGTGATGAAGAGGTTATGTTTATAGGAGACGATATTGTTGACCTTCCGATACTTGTAAGAGTAGGATTTGCTGTTACTGTTCCCGATGCTCCGGAAGAAGTTAAGCAAGTTTGTCATTACATAACAACATCAAAAGGCGGTTTTGGTGCTGTCAGAGAAGTTTGTGATCTTATCTTAAAAATTCAAGGTAAGTATAAAAACATATTGGAAAGTTATCTAAAAAGATGAGTATAGATAGAGATCGTTGGAATAAAAAATATTCAGAAGGCTTTATAGCAGAGAAAGACCCTTCAGAGATAGTCGTCAAATACTACAATCTTTCAAAGGTAGGTAATGCTCTGGATATAGCAGCTGGTCTTGGAAGAAACAGTTTATTTTTAGCAGAAAGAGGCTTTAATGTAGATGCTATCGATATATCAGATTTTGCAATAGAGAAGTTAAAATCCCTTCACCCAAATATAAATCCAATACATGCTGATTTAAAATCTTACAGACCAGAAACAGAAAGGTATGAATTGATAATAAATATAAACTTTTTAGAAAGGACTCTCTTTCCGTACATCATAGAAGCTTTAAAACCGGAAGGAGTGGTTATATTTGAAACATTCTTGGAAGGTTCTCCTTCAAGAAGTAACAGAGATTTTCTTTTAAGACAGAATGAACTTTTATATGCTTTTTTAAAACTTAACATCATCTACTACGAAGAAAAAGATGTCTATACCTGTAAAGGTGAGCAAGCAAGGAAAGCCTATCTGGTAGCTCAAAAAAGATGTTAAGTAAAGATATAAAGTTAATCTTATCTTTATCAATTCCGGCAGCTATAAGTAATTTTTTCGATATGATTCAAGTTATCGTTGATATGATAATGCTTGGAAGAGTTTCGGCGGAAGCTGTTGCTGCTGCCGGATTATCTATGCAGTTTCTCGGGTTTCTGTATGCTGTTATGGCTTTTTTCAGTGTGGGGACTTCTGCAGTTATATCAAGACTTGTAGGTGCAAAACAGATAGAGGAAGTTTCTGAGGTAATTTTTTCATCCTCTGTTTTAGCTTTTTTTATATCCATACCTTTCACATTGTTAGGACTGTTTGCTCCGGAATATCTCTTTAAGTTTATGGGAGCTTCTGAATCCGTTATTCAAAACGGTGTTATATATTACAGTATAATATCTTTCACTATTCCGGTTGTCTTTATAGAGATGGTTATATACACCTCATTTAATGCAATCGGAGATACAAAAACACCTTTAAAGATTGTCCTTATAGCAAACATTATTAACACTATCCTTGATTATCTTCTTATATTTGGTAAATTTGGATTTCCACAACTTGGGATAAAAGGTGCTGCAGTAGCTACAGCTTTAAGTTACTTTATAAGTTTTTTTATATACATCTATGCCATAAACAAAAAAGTTAGAGTAATTCCTAAATTTGATATACACCAGATTAAGAGAGTTCTTAAAGTTAGTATTCCTGCTGGTATAGAAAGGACATTCACATATTTCTCCTTTTTAATATTTGTTAAGATAATTGCAGATTTTGGAACATATACATTAGCAGGATATCAGATTGGACTTAGGATAGAGGGACTTGCTTTTATGCCGGGATTTGGCTTTACGATAGCTGCAATGACATTAGTAGGTCAAAGTCTTGGTGCAAAAGACCCACAGAAGGCAGAAAAATTGGCTTTGGAAACGGCAAAGGTTGCATCTGTTTTTATGGGTATTATGGGATTATTTATGGTGGCAATTCCTGAGTATATAGCGATGATTTTTACAAATAATGAGGAAGTTATAAAAGAAGCTTCAACATACCTCAGGATAGTGGGGTTAACCCAGATACCTCTTGCAATAGGTTTTGTTTTAAGTGGTAGTTTGAGAGGAGCAGGTGCAACAAACATTACGATGTTAGTCAACAGTTTATCTCTCTGGCTTTTTAGGATTATTCCGGCTTACTTGTTTTCAAAGATATTCAAGGATGTAATCTGGGTATACTACGCTATGTTTTTGGAAACTTATGCCAAAGCTTTGATTTTATACTTTATATTTAAAAAAGGTAGATGGAAAGAAAAGGAACTTTAAATTACACCTCTTAATTTTGCTACTTTATATAATTTCTCTAATGCTTTTATGTATGAAGCAGTTCTGTAAGAAATATTTAAATTTTTTGATATAATATCAATCTCTTTATAAGCTGAGATAAGTTTTTCTTTCATGATGTTTTCTACAAAACTATCAGTTATATTCTGAATACCATTTCCTTTAAGCCATTCATAATAACTTACATAGACTCCTCCACCATTTGCCAAAATATCCGGAATTACCAATATACCCATTTGATTTAACATATTTTCAGCTTCTTCGGTTACTGGAGAGTTTGCTCCTTCTACTATAATTTTGGTTTTTATATTTTTAACATTATCTGAGTTTATTACATTCTCTTTTGCAGCAGGAATGAGTATGTCACATTCAAGTTCCAAAAATCTCTCTGTGTCTACTACTTTTACTGAATCTTTTGTCTTAGAAAGTCCAACCACAGTTCCATATTTATCTTTTGCTATAAGAACTTCTTCAAACTTTAACCCTTCTGGAGAGTATATACCTCCGTGAGAATCTGAAACTCCATAAATTTTATATCCCAAATCCTCTAATTTTTTAAATAAATGTGAACCTACATTTCCAAATCCCTGTATAACTATCCTAACTTCTTTATTCTTAAAAACATCTTGAATAACTTTATCAGTTAGATACCCTATCCCATATCCGGTAGATAACTTCCTGAACTCTATACCGAGTAATTCAGTTGATTTTCCGGTAACTATGGAGTAGGTATTCTTACCTTTTATTTTTGAATACTCGTCAAAGATTATATCCATATCCTTTTCTGTTGTACCAATATCTGGAGCAGGAATATCTGTTTTTTCATCTATAAAAATTGAAAGTTTTCTTATATACTCTCTCAGGATAAACTCTTTCTCTTCTTCTGTTAAATCTTTCACATCTAACCTTATACCTCCCTTTGAGCCTCCAAAAGGAATACCCAAAAAAGCATTTTTAATAGTCATTAAGGTTGCTAAACCAGATATCTCCTCTAAATCTACATCCCAGTAAACACGTATTCCTCCTTTATATGGTCCTAATAAGGAGTTGTGGAGCACTCTAAAAGCTTTAAAAACTTTCAGCTTTTTGTTGGCCTTAAATTTTATACTGAAATCTATTGAGTATTCGCTCTCGGCTAAAAGCTGGTAAAGATTCTCCTTTTCTACATCTTCAATAGGAAGGTAATTTATAGATTTTTCTATATATGCTAAAACAGATTCCAACATACTTTCCTTCATCATAAATCCTCAAAATTTAGTATTGCATTATTAAACCAAAAATCTAATTTTATTACTACTATGAAAATTTTAATTTATGGTTCATCTGGATTTATAGGTAGGTATGTGGTTGAAGTGTTAAAAGATAACACCCTTATTCTGCCAGTTAGAAATACAGAGAAAGCAGAAAATCTTTTTAAAGATTATGAAAACATCTATATAACACATTTAGATCAGTATAAACCCGGAATATCCATAGAGATGGAGAAACCGGATGTTGTTATAAATCTTATAGGAATTCTTAAAGAAGACCCTGATAGGGATATAACTTTTGAGAAAGTTCATTTTGAGTTTTCAAAGGAGCTTATAAATTCTGCCTTAAAATCCAATGTAAAGAAATTTATACAGATGTCAGCTTTAGGAGCCGATATAAACTCAAAAAGTAGATATCTCAAAACAAAAGCAATGGCAGAGCAATATCTTATAAACTCTGGTTTAAACTATATAATTTTTAGACCTTCAATAATAATGGGAAAGGAGCAGAAATTATTTCAAGATTTGAAAAAATATTCAAAGCTATCTCCATTTTTTCTTGCTCCTGTAGATGTAAAAGTTCAGCCTGTTCATGTACTTGATGTTGCAGAATGTTTTAAAAAGGTTTCTTTAGAAAATATAAGAAACGAGATTTTTGAGTTATGTGGTAATAGAGTAATTACCTTTAAGGAACTCTTTGAGTTTGCTTTACTTTATATAGATACAAGTAGACCGGTTATAGGAATCCCCGAGAAATTCTTTTTACCTTTGATCCCCATTTTTAGTTTACTTCCCGACCCTGTAATGACATTGGACCAATACTATATGCTTGAAAAAGATAATGTGTGTAGTAAAAATTTTAGAGGAGTTAAAGAGTTGTTAGGTAAGGTTAGAGATGCTTTTAATATCTAAAGGCTACATAAATCTGAAAGCTCAATCTTCTCTGTTTTAACATCTCCCACAAGTAGATTTTTAAGTGTCTCAAATGAAGATGATTCATCTGTTATGAATATATGTCTTACACTGTTTTCTTTCAGATTTATACCTGTTTCCCTGATAAAATCAATAATTGCGTCTGAAGAATCTACTACATTTATATCAGGGTATAACTTTTTTATCACATCTTTCAAGACAGGATAGTGAGTACAACCAAGTATAAGTGTATCTATATTTTTATCAACAACATCATCAAGATATTTTTTAACTATAGCTTCTGTAATCTCTCCCTCTATCCAACCTTCTTCTACAAGTGGGACAAGGAGAGGACAAGCTTTCTGGAATACTTCCACTTGAGGATTTAAATTTTTTATAGCATTTACATAAGATCCACTTTTTACGGTTGCCGTTGTTCCTATCACACCTATTTTGTTGTTCTTTGTAGTCTTAACTGCAGATAATGACCCCGGTAAAACTACACCTACAACGGGGATAGGTAAAATTTTCTTTAAAACATCGTAAGCATAGGAAGAAGCAGTATTACAGGCAATAACTAATGCATCTATGTTATAGTTATGATACAGATAACTTCCACATTCAACAGAGTACCTTATTATAGTCTCTTTTGATTTGTTTCCGTAAGGAACCCTTGCAGTATCTCCGAGATAGTATATATCAGCCTCCGGAAAACTATCAGCTATGGATTTAAATACTGTAAGTCCTCCTATTCCGGAGTCAAATACACCTATAGCCATTACACACCTTGAAGCTCTAACCTTGGTGCATCAGACCAGAGCCATTCAAGTTTGTAGTAATCTCTTATCTCCGGAAGGAATATATTTACCATCACATCACCGTAATCTATAGCTATCCATCTTCCCTCATTATAACCTTCCAAGTGTTGCGGTATTACCCCTTCCTTTTTTAACTCTTCAATGATAAAATCACAGATAGCCCTCGTATGAACCGGGACAGTCCCGGACATTATAATCATATAGTCAGAAATAGGTGAAATCTTACCTATCTCAAGGGCTACAATATCTTCTGCTTTTTTTTCTGCAGCTTTGCTAATTATCTTTTCGGTTAACTCTCTTGCTTCCATCTTACCTCTTTTAGTCAAAAATATTAATTTTCTTTAAAAAATTATCTACTCTACTTTCTTTTTCAACCTCTTTTAACTTTGAAAGGTATGGAGAGTTTGGAAATGCTTTAGGGAACAATGCTATTATCTCCTTAGCTCTATCTCTTGATTTTTCTATTCTCTCTTTCAAAACCTGAATATGGTCTTCTAAAACCTTCTTTCTGTTTATAAGGACATTCTTCTTCTCTATATCTTTCTCTACAGCTATCTGCTTTTCAAGGTCTTTTATCTGATTTTTATATTTATCCACTTCCGTGTAATACTGAAAATCAACCCTCATAAGATTGTAGGCAAGTTTATAAGCCACATAATCTGCTTCCACATAATCTTTATATTTATCGTACACTTCTGAGTAATAAACAGATGCTGAGTATGGTTTTCCATAATTTTCGTAGGTTTGAGCTATGTAGAGAGTATGTTTTGCTTTTATTTCATTAGCCTTTTTTATTATCTCTTTTGCTGCTCCCACAAACTTGCTGTTTGGATAGTTATATATAATCTCTTCGGCTTTCTCTTGAGCTTTTTTTACATAAGTTAGATCTCTCCTGTAATCCGGAGATATCATCATATAGGACATCGCGAGTTTGTATAGAGCTTCCGGTATTTTGTCAGAGGTTGGATATAACATTATAAACTCTTCAAACTCGGCAATAGCATCTATGTACTCTTCTCTGTTATAGTATGAGTCTGCCAGTGCAAATCTTGCTTCCAGTATCTGTTGTGTAGTTAAACCTTCTGACTTAAATATGGCTTTCTTAAGTTCCTCTTTTGCTTTCTTGTAATCACCTTTTTGATACAGCTCAAAGCCTCTGCTGTATGTTTTCTGTCCCTCAAATATGGTATCCTTTTTTCCTCCACAGGAAACTATCACTGCTGATACTAATACGAAAAATATCTTCTTCATTCTACCTTTTCAACCTCAAATTTATCTTGCTGTTTATTATTATAACTTAGTTCAATCTCTTCAAGAAGGTTCATTTTTTCAAGGAGTTCCCTCACAGATTTCTGCATCTTTGAAGGTATCGACAGTTTTACTTTTGTAAAAGGTTTAAGTTTGTTTAACGTCTTCTCTATTTCAAAAAGTATGACATCTTCGGATTTAACATAACCTTTTCCACTACATACACAACAGGATTCAGAAAGCTGTTTAACTATACTTTCTTCAACTTTTTTTCTTGAAAGTTCAAGAAGTCCAAGCTGCGTAAGTCCCTTTATCTTCACCGGTCTTTTATCTTTCTTAAACTCATTTTTCAAAAACTCTATCAACTGGTTTCTATGTTCCTGTTCTATCATATCTATAAAATCTATAACTATTATTCCAGCAAGGTCCCTCAGTCTTATCTGCCGGACTATCTCTTTTGCTGCTTCCGTATTTATCTTAAATGCGGTTTCTTCTAAATTTTTCTGTTTATGACAACTTCCGCTGTTTACATCAACTACAACCAGAGCCTCCGTCTCTTCTATAACTAAATAAGATCCGTTTTTAAGATACACATAAGGAGAAAGTATCTTTGATATTAACTTGTCTATCGAATATTCAAAGTAAAGAGACTCTTTTCTCTTTCTGTATGGAGTTATTTTTATGTTTGCTTTTGGGAAGTTCTTATTTATAAACTGCTTTATATCTTTTAGAAGTTGTATTTTGTCCGATATAATTTCGGTAAATTCGGCTGCATAATCCCTTATGATTGAAAAGGCTTTAAATGGTTCTTCGTAGAGTAGTGCGGGAGCTTTCTTACTTTCTGCATCTTTCAGTATAGAATACCAAAGTTCCTTTAAAAAATGAAAATCTGAAAGTATATCTTCTTCTGTTGCCTTCTTTACCGATGTTCTTATTATGATCCCATAATTCTCATGATTGTAATCTTTTATCAGGTTCACCACTTTTTCCTTTATTACATCTCTCTCGTCCTTATCTTCAAGTTTTGATGAGATTGAAACCTTTCCTTTATTTTGTGGTAGTAAAACTAAATACTTTCCCGGCACAGCCACTTTTGAAGACAGCTTTGCTCCTTTTGTGCTAACCGGAGATCTCTTTACCTGAACTATTACAGAAGCACCTTTTTTCAGATTTTCAACTTCATCTGGACATATATCTTTAAGAGGTAAAAATGCTTCCCTGTCCTCTCCTATATCTACAAAAAAG
>JBBFMH010000070.1:0-7906 GCA_037478615.1 Hydrogenothermaceae bacterium | reverse complement strand
AGTATGATAAAATTTTTAGGTGAAGGTGTTCACGATGTATAGAACTCATACAAATGATTGAAAATTTTTGAGAAGTATGTTATAAAACTTTTCCAGTTGCATTTTTTGACCTCCCAAAAGTAGTTTGGGTATATTATAACCCGAGCTACTTTTGGCTTTTTATTAGAAATAAAATTGAAAAAATGAATTTCTCACTCAAGGTATTTTTGATGTTTTGATGTATAATATACCTATGATTTACAGAAAGTTTTTACGGATTTTATTTATAAGTTTATTAGTTTTAGTGAATTTTTCCTACTATTACAATGAACATTATGACAGGCAAGACATTATCTATGAAGAAACTGTTAAAGATCAGTATGAAATAGAAGATACAGAAGTTATCCTACCATTAAAACATACCTGTGAAGAAGATATTAAAATAGAAAACAGGTCAGAAAAGTTAAATTTAAAACTGTCTATCTTACCATCAAAGATTCTTAAACCCCCTCGACCATTAATTTAATTCTGTAAAATAATTCTCAAAATCTAAATCGGAGGTCTCTTTTATGAGAAAGTTTTTATACACGGTTTTACTGATATCATCTATATCAAATGCTGAAACATTTGAAGAGATTTTACAGAAAGCTTACGAAAGTGATATTATAAAAGGTAAAGAGTATGAAGTTAGATCTTTTGAAGGAGAGATAGTAAAGGCAAAGGCTTTCGCCAATCCTGAAGTTTATACAGAGTTTGGAAGATTGATCAACAGAAAAAACTCCTCTACAACAATGACAGAGATATCTTTAACTCAACCTCTCTACCTATACGGACTTAGAAGGTATAAAACCCAAGAAGCTATAAATATATACAACTCTGCAAAATATGGTTTTGAGTTATTTAAAAGAGAGTTTACAGCAGAGATTTACTCACAATTTTACGAAGCTCTATACCAAAAGGAACTTTTAGATATAGCATCAAAAGAGCTAACTTTTTCCGAAGAGATATACAACTTCGTTAAAAAAACCTATCAGCTTGGAGAGATAAGTAAGGTAGATTTTTTAAGGTCAGAGAAAGATTACAATCTTGCTAAGGTTAACTTTGAGAAACAGCAACTACTCTACAAACAGAGTTTAGAAAAACTATCTGCAATCATAGGTTATCCTGTAAAAGATGTAAATGGAGACCTTCAAAAGATAGAAAATCTTAAACAGATAACTATATCTGAACTTCCCCAGATTAAGATATACAGAGAGAATATATCAGCCTTAGAAAATCAGGAAAGCTACTACAGATCTTTGGCAAAACCTCAATTTTCTGTTGGATTTATAACGAGAGAACCATTTAAAAATAATTATGAAGCAGGATTTTTCTTATCGGTTCAACTTCCGATTTTTTACAGATATTCAGGAGAGATAATATCTGCAAGGAACAAGAAAGCGTACTTTGAAAATCTATCAAAATACATCTCTGACAGTTTAAAGATAAAGTTAGAGTCTCTCATAAAAACAGACCAAATGTTGAGACAGCAACTTAATGATATTGAGGAAAATATCATTCCAACACTTAACCAACAGTTACAACTTGCAAACAAAAGCTATAAACTTAAAGTAATAACACTTTTTGAACTTACTAACATCAAAAATGATTACTTTCAAACTATAAGGTACAGAGCGGAGATTTTAAATCAGCTTCATAAAAACTTCTCAGAATATCTAAGGATAGGAGGTAACTTATGAAAAACTTAGTATTTACTTTATCTATACTTATAAGTTTTGGAATATCTTTTGGTAAAGAGTATATAAAAGTAAATCCGGAGTTTGAGAAAAACTTTAACATAAAAGTTTTGACTGTTAAAAAACAGGTTATTTCGGACGTAGAAGAATTTCCAGCCATTGTATCAGAGGATCCAAAAAATACATACGTGATATCCTCAATAGTAGATGGTGTTTTAGATAGACTCTACATAAAGAAAGGAAGTTTCGTAAAAAAAGGTCAGATAGTTGCCACAATATTATCTCCCGAAATAAATCAACTGAAATCACAGATAGAGATAGCTAAGGTAAAAGTTGAAACTACTAAAAATATACTTAAAAGAGATGAAATGCTCTATAAAGAGGAAATAATTCCTTTTTCAAAATATTACTCATCAAAGATAGAGTATGAAAATGCTGTTGCCAACCTGAGAGCTTTGGAAAAAACATTGAAATCCTATGGAGATATACAAGATAACAAACTCATATTAAGAGCAAAAGAAAGTGGTGTCGTCCTTGATGTGTTTGTGTTAGCTGGATCACCAGTAGGTATAGGTAAAGAGATAGCGAAAATTTCAAATATATCTACGGTATTGGTAAAAGCTCAGGTTCCCCCGGAAAAAGTAGAATCAATTAAAGTAGGATCAAAAGCATTTATAAAAACTTCCACAAATTATGAAGTTACCGGAGAAGTATCCTTAGTAGATTATCAGTTAGATCCTGCAACAAGGAGAAACCAAATACATATAGTTGCAAAAAATCAGAACTTCATACTTAAACCAAACATGTTTGTAAATGTGAAATTTATAACAGATCAGGAATTTGGCATAATAGTCCCAAATAGTGCTGTGATATCAAAAGATGGCAAAAACTTTGTCGTTGTCAAAGAAGGTGATAAGTATATTTTAAAACAGATAAATATAACCAAGAAACTAAATGATTATTATGTAGTGTCCGAAGGACTAAAAGAGAGAGACAGTATAGTTATATCTGGGTTAAACCTACTTGAAAGAGAGTTTTTCGGAGGAAAGTGATGATAAATTTTATATTAGCCAATAGAATAATAGTTATACTCTTACTTTTTGTTACTGTAGCAACAGGACTTTTTTCTTACAAAACACTCCCCGTTGATACATTTCCGGATCCAACACCTATACAAGTTAACATATATACGGAAGCTCCTGGACTCTCTGCAGAGGAAGTAGAGAGTCTTGTAACGAAGAAGATAGAGTCTGTAGTTTCCGGAATCAAAGATGTTACAGGAGTTAGAAGTGTATCCATTGCCGGACTCTCTCAGGTAACTGTATTTTTTAAAGATGGAACAGATATATACTTCGCACGAAAACTGGTAATGGAAAAGTTAACAGAAGCTCAATCAATATTAGACCCCCAATTTAAACCTGTAATGGGTCCTAACGCATCAGGATTAAGTTTCGTTATGTTCTACATTCTTGAAGGCAAAAATTACAGCTTAGAAGAGTTGAAGAGTATAGAGAGATGGAAAGTTAGACCTCTACTTAAATCTGTAGATGGTGTAGAAGATATAAATGAGTGGGGTCCAGACAAAGCTTTTTTAATAAGACCTGATTATGAGAAAATGATAGCTTACAACATCTCTCTAAATGATCTTATTTTACAGCTAAGAGAAGGTGGTGGTGTAGTAGGAGGGGGTTATGCATCTATAAGCAATAAAGACATAGTATTGAGAGGAATTGGAGCATTAAAATCCTTAGATGATATAAAAAACATACCTATAAAAACAAAGGAAGGTTTCTTCATAAGACTTTCAGAGATAGCTCAAGTAGAGATAGGTGAAGTTCCAGGAAGGAGAGGTATATTCTCACTTAACGGTGTGGAGTCTCAGGGAAATATAGTAGTAAAAAGAATGTTCACAAACACAAAAGAAGTTATAAAGAATGTGTTTAACAAATTAAATGAGGTAAAAAAAGTCCTTCCCGAAGGTGTAAATATAAAGGTTATCTATGATCAGGCATATCTGATAGACAAAGCTATACATACTGTAGAAAAAGCTCTTTTAGAGGGTATAGTACTTGTTACACTTGCCATGTTATTCTACTTAGGAAACCTTAGAGCAGCTCTCATAGCTGTTCTCTCAATACCTATAACATTACTTATGTCATTTATATTTATGAAATCTGTCGGAATATCCGGAAACCTTATGTCTTTTGCCGGACTTGCGATAGGTATGGGTCTGTTTGCAGATGCATCTGTAGTTGTAATAGAAAATATATACAGACACTTCCACCACACTCCAGATTTTATAAAGAAAAAGGAAGGTAAACTTGAGATACTATCCTTATCTGTGTCAGAGGTTTTAAGACCAGTTTTATTTGCGATATTTGTAATAGCCATAGTTTTCATACCTATCTACAGTTTTGAGTCTGTAGAAGGTAAATACTACAAACCCCTTGCAACAACAATAATCTTTGCTCTGTTTTCATCTCTCTTCGTTGCATTTGTGTTTATGCCAGTTTTAGCTTACTACTTCTTGAAAGCACAGAAGGAAGAAGAACCAGGATATATGACAAAGATAACTCAGTTTTATCAAAAGATCCTTAACAAAACCCTTAAATATCCAAAAGCAATATTAGCATCTGTAACAGCAACCTTTATATTTTCAGTATTTCTGTTAAGCCGTATAGGAACAGAGTTTGCTCCTACCCTTGATGAAGGAGCATTACTTGTTAAAACTTATCTAAGTCCAAATGTAACGATGGAGGAGTCAAAAGCAGTTGCATCCTTTGTGGAGAGAACGGCTAAGAGTTTTCCGGAAGTAGAGAATGCTTTCACACTGGCAGGAAGATCTGAGAAGGCAGATCCTGAAGATTTTAACTACATGGAAACTTTTATAACTTTAAAACCTTACAAAGATTGGAAAACTTTTAAAACGAAACAGGAACTTGAAAATGCCATCAGGGAGAAGTTGGAAACATTACCAGGAGCAAAATTCAGTTTCACACAACCTATACAGATGAGGATAGATGAACTTTTATCTGGAGTAAAATCTACCGTTGCAATAAAAGTTTTTGGAGACGATTTAGAAACTTTAAACAAAATAGGAGAGGAGATTGAAAAGATAGTGAGATCAACACCTGGGTCCATAGACGTTGAGATGGAAGTTCAAAAAGGAAAGCTACAGATGAAGATACTACCTAAAAAGGAAACTTTGGCAAGATACGGATTAACTATAGATGATCTACTTCAAATTATAGAAGAAGCTATTGCAGGGGTAGAGGTAAATGTATTGAAAGAGGGTCTGATCACTTACCCAATAATATTGAAAATACCTGATAAAGATATAAACAATCTTGAGAGATTTTTTAATCTTCCAATATTTAACTCAGAAAACCAGCTCGTAACACTATCCCAGGTAGCAGACATAGAGATATCGGAGGGATTCTTTAAGATAAGGCATGAAAACGGACAGAGATACGCCCTTATCCAGTCTAACTTAAAAGATAGAGACCTTGGAAGCTTTATAAATGAGTTAAGAGAAAAAATAAACAGAGAGATAAAACTACCAGAAGGTTATTACATAAAGTTTGCCGGACAGTTTGAAAACCAAGAGAGAGCTATGAAGAAACTCTCTATAATCATACCTATCGTTATACTACTAATATTCGTTGTACTATACATAAACTACAACTCAGCAAGAGACAGCCTTATAGTTTTATTAAATGTTCCTTTTGCTACGATAGGAGGTATAGTCGCCCTATACATTTCCGGATTTAACCTCTCTGTTCCCGCTGCAATAGGATTTATAGCCGTTTTTGGTATAGCCACCCTCAATGGAGTAGTTCTTATATCATACATAAGACAGATGCTAGAAGAAGGAAAACCGATAGATAAGGCAATTCAGATAGCAACTAAATTAAGGCTTAGACCTATACTTATAACTGCAACAGCAGCCTCCTTAGGATTAGTTCCTATACTCCTTACAACAGATGTAGGATCGGAAACACAAAAACCGATAGCAACCGTTGTCATAGGTGGAATATTCACATCAACAATGCTTACTTTACTTATCCTTCCTACAGTTTATAAACTCTTTTACAGAGAACCTTCTCCTTACCCTACCTTTAAAAAGCCGAATAAATTCCAGAGATTTATAAATGATCAGAAAAAGAAGATAAGAAAAGCTTATAACAGATCTGTTGATAAATTTAGAAGAAGATAAATAGACAAGCCGCCTACGGCGGCTTAATATGGAAAATCATACAATATAAAGTTAAATTATATGAAAATAGATTTTTAAAAAATATTGTAGGAGTTGGTAAAGTTGATAGTTAAGATTAAGAGAGGAGAAGATATTCAATCTTACAATGTAGATAACATTGAAAAAAGGACAACCATTCTTGAGGTTTTAGAAGCTATAAAATTCTATATTGATCCAACCCTATCTTACAGAGCTCAATGTAGAGCATCTATATGTGGAACCTGTGCCGTCAAGGTAAACGGTAATACAGTTTTAGCCTGTAAAACAAAAGCTTTAGATATAGCTAACAACGATGAGATATTAATAGAACCTATAGGAAATTTACCTATTATAAAGGATTTAGTTGTGGATCATGTTGAATTTTTAGACAGATTGAAAATGGCAAAAAGTTGGTTTATTCCGAAAGAACCTTTAGAGAGAGTCTATCCGGAGGATTTATCTATATACGATAGAGAGACAGACTGTATTCTATGTGGTATATGTTACAGTGTTTGTCCGGCATTTCAAAATGACAAAAATTTCGGCGGTCCAATAAATTTTGTGAAGATTTTCAGATTTTGGAAAGATAAAAATGATGCTTTAAGTGATGAGAGAGTAGAGATAGCAAAGTTTAATAATATAACATCCTGTATCCACTGTAAATACTGCACACTATCCTGTCCTAAACAGATTCCTGTGGAGGCAGATATCCTACAGATTGAGTTCTACGGAAAACAGAAAGGTATAATACAACAGGATCAGTATATGAACAACTTCTTCGGATTTGGTTTTTAAGAGATGTTATATCTATCCTTATAAAGCTGGATAAATGTGTTTAAAAGAGCTACTACTACCGGAGCGAAAAATATACCCAAAAATCCAAAAAAGTTAATACCCCCGATAATTGCAAAGAAAAGAATCATAGGATGTATATCAACCTTGCTTCCTACCACTATCGGTCTTATTATGTTATCAATGAGACTTATAACAAATGTACCGTAAATAAAGAATAATATTCCACCTATAAAACTCTTTGAAGTAAGGATGTATATTGCAACAGGAACCCAGACTAATGAAGCCCCACCAAAAGGTATAAAAGCAGCTAAGAATGTTATAAAAGCCAGTAAAAGAGAGTAATTAACACCTGCAACAATAAAACCTAAAAAAGCTAAGAAAGATTGTGCTAAAGCAACAAATACAGAACCAAGTATCACACCTTGAATGGCAAGGTAAGATGTAGAGAATAGAAAATCTTTTTCTATTTCATTAAGAGGTATTATTGAGTAAACATATCTATACAGTTTTTCTCCGTCTTTAAATAGGAAGAATACGGTAATAGCCATAATGAAAATTGCCACTATAAAAATTATGGTATTTGTTGCAAAAACCTTTGCCTTATCGAAAATAAATCCGGAGAATCCTTTTAAATAGGTAATAAAGGATTCGTAAGTCTGACTATCCAAACTGTTATAGAATTTATCATAAAATTTTAAATATATATTGTATAGAAAAGGATACTCTTTAAGATTTTCAACGATCTTAGAAGGATTGGAGATATATCCAGAAACAACCGGATAGAACTCTATAACTTCTTTTGTTAAGAAAGACACTATAATACCTATTGGGATGATTATAAGTGCCATGAGTATCAAAGTACTGAGTAAGGAGGCTAAAACAGTGTTTTTTATCTTTCTAAGAAAGAATTTGTGTAGAGGGTAAAATATAAGGACTAAAATTATAGAAGAAGATATTAAGGTTAAAAATGGCTCAAATATCTTATAACTTAAAAATAAAAAGAAAAGAAAGGAAATGACGAAGAAGACATTTCCTAACTTTTGATAGTCAGCAAACAATATCTACTACTCTTCTCCTTTCTTTAATGCTCCACCTAAGAATGCAACAATACCTGTTAAAATGGTAAAAGCAGTCATGATAATAAATGCGAGCCAAGCTTCCA
>JBBFMH010000069.1:0-7992 GCA_037478615.1 Hydrogenothermaceae bacterium | reverse complement strand
GTGTAAAACTGTATTTCTCATAGAGGTAAAAGCTACTCCAAAAGTAGAGTACATAAATGATTTTAAAGATAAAAAGGTTGAGAGATTTAAGCAGCTGTTTGATGAATATAAAGATTACAATCTTGTCCTTATATTTGCATCTTTAAGATTAAAGGATGATATAGTAAATTATCTAACAAAAAATGGCATATATGCAATGGCTTATAGAGAGTGGGAATATATGGATTTACTTAATTTTGAGGAACTTTACGAAGGGGAAGAGAAATGATTAAAAAGCAGATGATTATAAGCGGAGAGTTTGCAGATAAAGAAGAGAAAATTGATGTTATTTATCCTTACAATCTTCAAAAGATAGGAGAAGTGCCAAAAGGTTCAATTGAAGATGTTGATAAAGCAGTAGAGAAAGCAAAAATAGGACTTGAAAAGCTAAAAAGACTATCAGCTTATGAGAAGTATGATGTACTTTTGAAAGTGGCAAACCTTTTGAAAGATAAAAAAGAAGAGTTTGCAAAAACTATAGTCCTTGAAACCGGTAAAACAATCAGAGAAGCAAGAGTAGAGGTTGATAGAGCTGTAAATACTATAACTCTGTCTGCTGAGGAAGCAAAAAGAATAAGTGGGGAGTATGTCCATATAGATGGGTCTCCTAACGGAAAAGGTAAGAAAGGTTTTTACTTCAGAGAGCCAGCTGGTATAGTAGCTGCCATAACACCTTTTAACTTTCCGGTTAATCTAACAGCTCACAAAATAGCTCCATCCATAGCAGCAGGTTGCCCTTTTATACTTAAACCAAGTGAAAAAACCCCCCTGTCTCCAATAATGCTGTGTGAGTTATTCCTTGAAGCCGGAGTTCCAAAAGAAGCTGTTTCTGTAATTCCTGGATTTGCCGATGTAGGTCAAAGGATGACAACTCATCCAGATGTTAGAGTGGTATCTTTTACAGGAAGCTTAAAAGTAGGAGAAATTATAGCAAAACAGGCAGGACTAAAAAAGATAGTTATGGAACTTGGTTCAAACTCTGCTGTGATAGTTGATAAATCTGCGGATTTAGAGAAAGCAGCAAAAAAATGTGTGATAGGTGGGTTTGCATTAGCCGGACAGGTTTGTATATCTGTTCAGAGGGTTTTGGTTCATCAAGATGTAGCAGATCAGTTTGAAGAGTTGATGAGGCAGGAAGCTTTAAAACTTAAATTTGGAGATCCGATGGAAGAAGATACAGATGTGGGACCTGTAATATCAATCAATGAAGTTGATAGAATACATACTTGGATAGCTGAAGCTGTTGAAAAAGGTGCAAAAGTAAAAGTCGGTGGAATATCCTGTGGAGTAGATAGGACATTATTTCAACCAACAATTTTATCAGATATTCCAGAAGACACAAAACTATTCTACGAAGAGGCATTTGCTCCAGTTGTTGCTGTAAAAAGATTTAAAGACATAGAAGAAGCAATAAACCTTGTAAATAAAACAAACTATGGACTACAAGTCGGGATATTCTCAAACGATTACAGAAATATAATGAAAGTTATTCACAATGTAAATGTGGGAGGAGTTATAATCAACGATATTCCAACATTCAGAGCTGACAATATGCCTTACGGGGGAGTAAAAGGCAGCGGCATAGGTAGAGAAGGTCCAAAATTTGCAATAGAAGATTACACAGAGATAAAAGTGGTAGTTTTTGATGTAGATGCATAAAAATAGTGCAATTATATATTTGGATTGAACAAAAATAGTGCAGCGGTATATTTATTAAATGGTTTAAAATATTAGTAATACTTAATTTTTATTTTTGGCATGAGTTTTGCTTAAATCAAGAAGAACATACGGAGGTCAGTTATGAAAAAGATTGAAGCAGTTATCAAACCTTTTAAACTTGATGAAGTTAAAGATGCTCTTACAAACATAGGTGTTTACGGTATGACTGTTACAGAAGCAAAAGGCTTTGGTAGACAAAAAGGGCATACAGAGTTATACAGGGGAGCAGAGTATGTAATTGATTTTTTACCTAAACTTAAAATAGAAGTTGTGGTAGATGACTCTATGGTGGAGAAAGTGGTAGAAGCTATAATGCAGGCGGCAAGAACAGGAAGAATAGGAGATGGAAAGATATTTATAATTCCTATAGAAGATGTAATAAGAATAAGAACCGGAGAAAGAGGTCCGGAAGCAGTTTAAAAAAATTTTTTTAAAGGAGGTTTTTATGGCTATGATTCAGTGCCAAACAGCAGATGATGTTTTAAGGGTTATTTCCGAAAAAGGGATAACTTTTGTTGATCTTAAGTTTGTAGACCCATTCGGTCAGTGGCAACATCTCACAATTCCAACTCATGAATTTTCAAAAGGGTCTTTTGAAGAAGGTATTCCTTTTGACGGCTCTTCAATAAGAGGATGGAAAGGTATCCAAGAGTCAGATATGGCTCTAATTCCTGATCCAAAAACAGCATTTATAGACCCGTTTATAGATGAGCCTGCTATATCTTTAATATGTGATGTTGTTGATCCGGTTACAAGAGAGCCGTATTCAAGAGATCCAAGACAGATAGCAAAGAAAGCTCTTGAATATTTAAAATCCACAGGAATAGGTGATGTTGCTTATTTTGGTCCGGAAGCTGAATTTTTCATATTTGATGATATAAGATTTAGCACAGGTCCAAACCACTCTTACTATCAAGTTGATTCTGAAGAAGCTTGGTGGAACACTTCAAGAGAAGAAAATCCAAACCTTGGGTACAAAATACCTTTCAAAAGAGGATATTTCCCAGTATCTCCGTTAGATAAAACTCACCATATCAGAATGGAGATGGTAAAGACTCTTGAAGAAGTGGGAATAACAGTAGAAAGAGAGCACCATGAAGTTGCAACAGCAGGACAAGGAGAGATTAACTTTAGATTCTCTGATATAATTGGCTCTGGAGATAACATATTAAAATACAAATACGTTCTTAGAAATGTGGGATATAGATACGGTAAATTTGTAACATTCATGCCTAAACCTATAGCAGGAGATAACGGTTCAGGTATGCACGTTCACTTCTCTATATGGAATGGTTCAAATAACCTGTTTGCTGGAAACGGTTATGCGGGACTTTCCGATATAGCTCTGTATGCTATCGGTGGAATAATAAAACATGCCAAAGCAATTGCTGCTTTCTCCAATCCTACAACTAACTCATATCACAGACTTGTTCCAGGATTTGAAGCTCCTGTAAGACTTGCCTACTCTGCAAGAAACAGATCAGCAGCTATAAGAATACCTATAGTTCACTCTCCAAAAGCTAAGAGAATAGAGGTAAGATTCCCTGATGCATCTTCCAACCCATATTTAACATTTACGGCAATACTTATGGCAGCTATAGATGGTATAGAAAACAGAATACATCCAGGAGAACCTCTTGATAAAGACATATACTCTCTACCACCGGAAGAGCTTGCAAATGTTCCACAAACTCCTGGCTCATTACAGGAAGCTATAGACTCCCTCAAAGCTGATAATGAGTTTTTACTCAAAGGCGGTGTTATGGATTTAGACTTTATTTCAATGTGGATTGAAACTAAACAGGCTGAAGTTGATGCGATAAGGTTAATACCACATCCAAAAGAGTTTGAGCTTTACTTTGACGTTTAATAAAAAGGGGGCTTAAAGCCCCCTTCAAATCTATATATCTAAATTTTTAACCTCTTTTGCATACTTCATAATAAAATCTCTTCTTGGCTCTACTTTCTCACCCATAAGTATAGAAAATACCTCATCTGCTAAAGCTGCATCTTCTATGGAAACTTGCAGTAATCTCCTTGTCTTTGGATTCATCGTAGTTTCCCAGAGTTGCTCCGGGTTCATCTCTCCTAAACCTTTGTATCTTTGGATCTCTACATTCTTCATTCCTATATCAAAAACAACATCATAAAGCTCATCAAAGTGATTTATAGTAAAGGTATCTGATTTTGTGATTATCTTATAAGGCAAATCTCCTAACGGCTCTTTTAGAGATCTCTCTATCTCTTTCACTCTCACATAAGCATAGGAAGACAGAAAGTCTGTATTGATTATAAACTCTTCAGAAGATAATCTCTCTCTTTTGACAAGCTTAATCTCATAACTTCCCTCTTCTTTGTTTAACTCATAAGATATCTCATACTCAGGAAGTTTTTCTCTAAGGCTCTGTGTAATCTCATTGACTTTTAAATTTTGAGTTAAATCATCTTCCTTAACATCTATAGATAAGATTAAATCAAGAATCTCTCTTTTTTTCTTTTTATAGAGAGTATCTTTAAGATTCTTATACTCTCTGCTTAACTTTATTATCTCTTTTAGCTGTGTTTTTGAGAAAATTTTTCCTTCAAACTCTATCTCATCTACCGCAAAATCTATAACTATCCTGTTTAACTCTTCATCATCTTTGACATATATCTGAGTTTTTCCTTTTTTAAGTTTGTAAAGTGGTGGTTGAGCTATATACAGATGTCCGTTTTCTATTATCTGAGGGAAAAACCTGTAGAAGAGTGTAAGAAGTAAGGTTGTTATGTGGGATCCGTCAACATCAGCATCTGCCATCAGGATTATTTTATGGTATCTGAGTTTAGACAGGTCAAAACCTTCATCCTCTTTACCTTCTTCCTCAGACTTCACAGGTAATCCTATACCAGTTCCTATAACACTTACTATTGCCCTTATCTCATCGTTAGACAGTATCTTGTCTATCCTTGCTTTCTCTACATTAAGTATTTTACCTTTTAACGGCAGGATAGCCTGAGTTCTTCTATCCCTTCCCTGTTTTGCACTACCACCTGCAGACTCTCCCTCAACTATAAAAAGCTCACATAGACTTGGTTCTGTTTCAGAGCAGTCGGCAAGTTTTCCAGGTAAGGAGCTGTCTTCAAGGAATGATTTTCTCCTTGACATCTCTTTTGCTTTTCTTGCTGCTTCTCTGGCGACAGCTGCTTCTATGGCTTTTTCAGCTATTTTAACTGCAACATCTTTATTTTTATCAAAGTACTCAAGTAGGTAATCACCTACGACGGCCTCAACAACTCTCTTTACATCCTGATTACCGAGTTTTGTCTTTGTCTGTCCTTCAAACTGAGGCTCCGGCACTTTTACAGATACAACGGCAGTTAAACCTTCCCTTAAATCATCTCCACTTACACCTGATTTTAACTCCTTAGGAAGTTTCATTGAAGATAAAGTTTTATTCATAGACCTGGTTAAAGCTGATCTAAAACCTGATACGTGTGTCCCACCTTCCACCGTCTTTATATTGTTAACAAAACTCTCTAAAACTTCGTTATAGCTTGTGGTGTATTGGAATGCTACCTCTACTAAAACTCCATCCTTTTCACCTTTAACATATATCACATCATCAAAAAGTGGCTCTTTTGCTTGATTTAAAACCTTTACAAAATCAACTATACCATTTTCAAAGTAAAACTCTTCTTTTATATCTTTCCTCTTGTCTTCTACGGTAAATCTAACTCTAGGGTTTAAGAAAGCAAGCTCTCTAACTCTCTTTTGGATGATGTCATACTTTATGTTAACTGTTTCAAAGATAGTATCATCAGGTTTAAATGTAACCTTTGTCCCTCTTTTTGTAGTATCTCCAACAACCTTTAATGGTGCTATAGGTTTTCCGTAGGAATACTCTTGTTTATAAACTTTACCATCTCTATAAACCTCAACAACGAGCCACTTAGACAGAGCGTTGACAACAGAGGCACCAACTCCGTGTAGACCTCCGGAGTATTGATATGCTTTCTTTGAAAACTTACCTCCGGCTCCAAGTATGGTAAAAACCATCTCAACAGCGGGGATTTTATACTCAGGATGGATATCTACCGGAATACCTCTACCATCATCTTCAACAGTTACAGATCCGTCTTCATTTATTGATACATATATATTTTTAGCATAACCTGCCATCGCCTCATCAACAGCATTATCAAGAATCTCCCATACAAGATGGTGAACACCTCTCTCTCCTATATCTCCTATATACATTGCAGGTCTTGCTCTGACGTGGTCAAGACCTGTAACTGCCTGTATTGCTTCGGCTGTGTATTTAATCTCTTCCAACTTCTCACCTCTCTAAATATTCATAGGCATAACTATTGCAAGGTAAGGATCATTCTTATCTGCAGACTCTACAACTGTCTGTGAATCCTTACCTGTAAATTTTATAAGGGCTGTATCTCCCTCTATCTCCTCAATAGCGTCAAGAAGGTAGGCACCGTTGAACCCTATCTCAAACTCCTCACCACTATACTCTACATCCACCTCATCTTCTGCGTTTATACCATCTGAGGCAGATGATATCTTTATCTCATTTGGTAGGAGTGTTAATCTAATAGGTTTTGTGCTATCTTCTATTGCTACTATAACCCTTTTTAGAGACTCTATAAATTCACCTTTTGGAACATTTACCTCTATGGTAAATTCCCTCGGAATTACAACGGTGTAATCTGGGAACACTCCTTCAAGTAATCTCGTCTGTAATACCCAGTCTCTACTTCTGAAAAACATATTACTTCCATAGACGGCAATATCTACATCTATTGCATCAGGAAGCAGTTTTTTTAGCTCGTTTAAAGCCTTCAATGGAACTATAAATCTGTTATTTTCTATCTTACCTCCGTAATCTATCTGATAAAGGGCAAGTCTGTGTCCGTCTGTTGCTACAAGGTCAAGTTTATTTGAGATAAAGGAGAAACATACACCGTTTAGAGTATATCTACTTTCATCTTTTGATGCAGCGTATATCGTTTTATCTATTCCTCTTAAAAGAGCATTAGAAGGAACCGTTATAGATAAGTTATCAGGAAATTTTTCAAAAACAGGAAAATCATCTGGATTTGCAGTAGGCAGACTGTATTTAGTTTTTCCTGAGATAACTTTTAAACTACTATCAGATGTATCCAAAAGCACATCGGAAGTAGGAAGTACCTTTGATATATCCATAAGTTTCTTAGCATTTACACATATCTCTCCTTCTTCCTCGATAACTGCCGGCAGTTTATATGTTGAATACACTTCAAGATCTGTTCCATATATATACAGATTATCTTCTTCTGCCTTAAGTAGGAAGTTTGTAAGGATAGGGAGATTTGACTTTTTCTCGGATATCACCTTTTTAAGAGCCTCTTGAAAATCTCTTTTATTCACGGTTAGTCTCATAATTTTCCTCCGAAGTGATTGAAATCTGATAAAATTTTAGTATTATAATTTTATCATACATTCAGGAGGTAAAAGAATGTCCTTTTTAGTTGAGTTTTCTATGTTTCCAACAGATAAAGGTGAAAGTGTAAGTCAGTATGTAAGTAGAATTATAGATATGATAGATAAATCCGGTGTTCCTTACAGACTTACACCGATGGGAACTGTTTTTGAAGTTGAAACCATGGAAGAAGCCCTTGATATAATCAATAGAGCATATAAACAACTTGAGCCAGATTGTAATAGAGTTTATACAGCTATAAAGATGGATATAAGAAAAGGTAAATCTGGAAGATTGGAAGGTAAGATAAAATCTGTGGAAAACAGGTTAGGTAAGGAAGTAAGTAAATGATTTTAAAAAAATTAACATTAAGAAACTTTCTGATACATTCTGACAGTGTAATAGAGTTTAATCAAGCCGGCATAACAGCTATAATAGGGGAAAACGGATCCGGGAAAAGTAGCATAATAGAAGGTATTCAGTTTGCACTTTTCGGTAAATCCTCAAAAGGAAATAAAAAAGACCTTATAAAATGGGGAAGAAAAGAAGCTTTAGTTGAACTTGAATTTCAGAACTCTCTGGGACTTTTTAAGATTGTAAGGGAGATATCAAAGAGAGGATCAGGTGGTAGTAGCACACTTTTTAAATTTGAAAAGGGTCAGTTTTTGCCATTTTATCAGAAGAATTTAGACAAAGAATTACCAAAGATAACTGGACTAACACTTAGGACATTCCAGACATCGGCAGTTGTAAAGCAAGGGGAGATAGAAGGATTACTTAATTT
>JBBFMH010000068.1:0-8120 GCA_037478615.1 Hydrogenothermaceae bacterium | reverse complement strand
CTTTAAAGACGTTCCTTGGCAGGATATTGACCTTGTAGTTATATCAACTCCGGTAAAAACCTTTGAAAGTATAGCAAAAGGTATAAAAGGTTTTCTAAAAGAGGACACAATAGTTTCTGATGTTGGAAGTGTGAAGGGAGATATTGTTTTAAAGCTTTACGATATTCTGAAACCACATCTCTTTGTTGGGGTTCACCCTATAGCAGGGACTGAGAAAGAAGGTATAGAAAATGCAAAATCTGGACTTTTTAAAAATGCAAGGTTGATACTGACACCTGTTGGAGACAGTGAAGAGGAGATAAATAAGGTTGAAAAGCTGTGGAAGGATATAGGAAGTAGGACAGAGGTAATGGACCCTTACCTACATGACTTTGTCTTTGCAAGTGTATCTCATCTACCCCATGCTATAGCCTTTGCTTTGGTGGATAGTTTGATAGAACTATCAAAACAGTCCGGAATTGATCTGTTTAAATACCCAGGAGGAGGTTTTAAAGACTTTACCAGAATAGCAGCGAGCTCTCCGGTAGTTTGGAAAGATATATTTTTAGAGAACAAATCAAATGTATTAAAAACAATTGAAATTTTCCAACAATCTCTAAATAAGCTGAAAGAAGCAATAGAAAGAGAAGATGATAAAAAGATATTAGAGATACTTTCAGAAAGTAGAGAAAAAAGATTGTCTTTGGAATGATTTTGAGGAAAAAATGGCATAAAACAACTTGAAAAAAAGCCATTTAAAAAATATGAAAAATATGGAAAATATTTTTTTGTTGTTATACAATAAAACAGTGTTTTATTTAACCATAGGAGGCGGAATATGCTTAGTTATGACGTGTTGATAGTTGGAGCCGGTGGTGCCGGACTTATGGCGGCACTTGAAGCAAGTAAAGCAAAAGATGTTAAGGTAGGTGTATTAACGAAAGTTTATCCAACAAGATCTCACACCGGAGCAGCACAAGGTGGAATCAACGCAGCTTTAGCTAACTTTGACCCATCAGACAGTCCTGAGGTCCATACATTTGACACAGTAAAAGGTAGTGATTACCTTGGGGATCAAGATGCTATAGAGTTTATGTGTTATGAAGCTCCCAAGAGAATATACGAGCTTGAACATTTAGGTGTTCCATTCTCAAGACTTCCTGATGGTAGAATAGCCCAGAGACCTTTCGGTGGAGCTGGATTTCCAAGAACTTGTTATGCAGCGGACAAAACAGGACACGTTATACTCCACACTCTCTATGAGCAATGTCTCAAAAATGATGTAGAGTTTTTAAACGAGTGGTTTGTTACTGAGCTAATAATAGACAACAACGAAGCAAAAGGTGTAATTGCCATAGATATAAGAAGTGGAGAAGTTCATGCTATAAGAGCGAAAGCCATAATATTTGCAACTGGTGGATATGCGAGAGTTTACTGGGTGAGAAACACAAATGCAATAGGTTCAACTGGAGATGGTATGGCTATATGTTATCGAGCCGGAATACCACTTAAAGATATGGAGTTTGTCCAGTTTCACCCTACTGGACTCAGATCAACAGGTATACTTGTTACAGAAGGTGCAAGAGGTGAAGGTGGATACCTTATAAACAACAAAGGTGAAAGATTTATGGCCAAGTATGCACCTCAAAAGATGGAGCTTGGTCCAAGGGATTTAGTAGCCCGTTCTATAGAGACAGAGATACTTGAAGGAAGAGGTTGGGGTGAAGGAATGATGGCTTACGTCCACCTTGACCTTAGACATTTGGGAGCTAAGAAGATAAAAGAGAGACTTCCTCAGATTAGACAGCTCTGTATAGACTTTGAAGGAGTTGACCCTATAGAGGAGCCTATTCCTGTTAGACCTACTGCCCACTACTCAATGGGTGGAATTGATGTTAGAGATTACAAAACATCTATGACTGGTGTTAATGGTGTGTTTGCCGTTGGAGAGTGTGCCTGTGTATCAGTTCACGGAGCTAACAGACTCGGTGGAAACTCACTCCTTGACCTTGTAGTGTTTGGAAAGCCTGCCGGAGCTGCTGCCGTTGAGTATGCGAGAAGTAAATCTGCAGATAACTTTAACTTAAAGGCAGAGGAAGATAGAGCAAGAAGAGAGATAGAAGCTCTACTTAAAAAAGAAAGTAAAGAAAACATAAATAATATAAGAATGGAAATGGCTCAAACTATGTGGGATAAAGTTGGAATATTCAGAGAAGAAAAACCTATGCTTGAAGCGATAGAGAAGATAAAAGAGTTAAAAGAGAGATACAAGCTACTTGCTCCAGGAGACAGTGGAAAGATATTTAACACGGCTTTAGTAAATTACATAGAGCTTGGATATCTACTTGACCTTGCAGAGGCTATAGCTGTTACGGCTGTACTTAGAAAAGAAAGTAGAGGAGCCCATGCAAGGAGAGACTATCCAAACAGAGATGATGAAAACTTCCTAAAACACTCTCTTGCTTACTACACACCGGAAGGACCAAAAGTAGAGTATAGTGAAGTTAAGATAACCAAGTATCAGCCACAAGAGAGAAAATATTAATGGTGAGGTGATACCATGGAAAAGTTTAAATTAAAAGTTTTCAGATATGACCCAACAAAAGATGATAAGCCATACTATCAGACCTATGAGCTTCCGGTTGAGAAAGGAATGACCGTCCTTGCCGCTCTATTTAAAGCAAAGGAGGAACAGGACCCTTCAATATCATTCAGATACAACTGTAGAGCTGCAATATGTGGTTCCTGTGCTGTGAGAATAAACGGACACGCTACCCTTGCATGTAAAGTCCAGGTAAAACATATGCTTGAAAAATACAACACAGATACTCTCGTCATAGAGCCAACAGGAAATATAAAACCTCTGAAAGACCTTGTCTATGATATGGACTGGGTCGTTGATAAACTTAAGAAGATACAGCCTTGGTTTATTCCGAAGGAAGAACCTCCTGCAGATGGAAAAGAGTATAGACAAGACCCATACGACCATCATAAGATAGATTTTGCCTCTGACTGTATCCTATGTAATTCCTGTATGTCTGACTGTAATGCATTGAAAGCCAACAAGGATTTCTTAGGACCTATGGTTATATCAAAAGCTTACAGATTTATAGCGGACTCAAGGGATGGAGCTAAGAGAGAGAGATTAGAGGCTGTGCTAAAAGATTTCAACCTTGAATGGTGTGTTAGATGTATGGAATGTACAACCAGATGTCCAAAAGAGGTTCAACCTTACGAAAATATTATAAGAACAAGAATAATAGCAGCTGAAGAAGGATTTAAATCTCCGGGAGAGATACACGCTGAGATATTTGAACAGGATATATACAGCAGAGGACTTTTAAACGAGATGTTACTACCTATGAGACAGGAAGGACTTCTTGGAGCTGCTAAGAGAGCACCGTTTGGTATAAGGATGTTCTTTAAAGGAAAAGTGAATATAGCTGACTTTTTCGGTGGACACAAAGTTAAGAGACACGATGAAGTTAAGAAGATAATGGACAAAGCAAAAGAAGTGAAGAAAAACATAAAAATTAGACTTGTATCTGATGTTCACACACCTTATGAAGACAACAGAAAGTCAAAACAAGGAGGATAACCATGGCTTTGAAATATGCTTTTTATACAGGATGCTCTGCAAAAGGTGTAGCTCCGGAGTTATACGATTCAACAAAGTTAGTAGCAGAGAAACTTGGAATGGAGCTTATAGAACTTGAAGCTGCTACATGTTGTGGTGCGGGAGCAGTTCAGGAGAAAGATGAATTTTTGTCCCTTACAATAAACGCCAGAAACCTTGCATTAGCAGAAGAGCTTGGACTTGATATGCTGACAATATGTAATACTTGCACACTTATGTTAAGAGAAGCAAAGTTTAAGTTAGATAATGACCCAGAATTAAAAGCAGCTGTTAATGAAGTTTTGAAAGAAGCCGGACTCGAATACAAGGGTACAATAGAGGTTACCCACTTCCTATGGGAAGTTATAGATGCTGTTGGACTTGATAAAATAAAAAGTATGGTTGTAAGACCTTTGAGGGAGTTTAATATAGCTCCTTTTTACGGTTGCCACATCATAAGACCGCCTTACCTTACAGGGTATGAAGACCCTGACAACCCATCTTCCATAGAGAGATTGATAGAAGCTCTTGGAGGAAATCCTGTAGACCACGATGCCAGACTTGCATGTTGTGGGTTCCACTCATTCTGGTCTGCAGAGGATAAAGTAACTCTTAAACTTACAGCTATGGATACACAGGCGGCTAAAAAACAGCAAGCAGACTTTATGGTTACACCTTGTCCTCTATGTCATACTCAACTTGACGCTATGCAGCCTGAAGCTGAGGAAAAAATTGGTGTAAATATAGGAATGCCAGTTTTACATCTTCCTCAGATGATAGGTCTTGCTATAGGTTTAAAACCAAAAGAACTCGGTTTACACAAACATGTTATATCTACAAAGGCTATAGTTGAGAAAGTTGCATAGATTTTGTGGGGGAGGTCAATGCCACAGGTAACGGGGTCGGGGGAGTTATCTCCCGGCTTTGTTACCTTAATCTCTTAACAACCGGATTAAATCCCTTTACACCTACCAAAACCTTATCTCCAACTTCTACTTCCTTATCAACAACTATCTCGATCAAACTGCCATTTACATCTATCACTGCTATGTTAAAAATGTCAGATTCCTTTATATCTATAACTTCTCCGTAAAACGAAAACTTTCCGGAGACAGGTTTTTCTATGAAAATATCCCTTGGTTTTCCGACTTGCTCTATCTTTCCTTGATTTATTAGGATAACTCTATCGGCTAATTTAAACACCTCTACCATATCGTGAGATACTATTAGAGATGTTAGACCGAAACTTTTGTGTATATTTTTTAGCTCTTCCTGTAATTTTGATCTTATTGATTGGTCCAATGCAGAGAGAGGTTCGTCAAGTAAAAGTATGTCCGGATTTCTCATCAAAGCTCTTGCCAAAGCTACCCTCTGCTGCTGTCCTCCGGATAGTGTATATGGATATCTGTCTTTTAACTGGTAAAGTTCCACCTTTTTTAATATCTCATCTGCTCTCTCTTTATCGTTAAATGCATACAGTAGGTTTTGATAAACTGTCATATTTGGAAACAGTGCATAGTTTTGAAAAACAAAACCCACATTTCTCTTCTGTGGAGGTAGATTTATTCCTTTTTTACTGTCAAAGTAAACTTTACCGTCAAACTCTATATATCCTTCGTCAGCTACTTCCAAACCTGCTATGATTCTAAGTAGTGTTGTTTTACCACTTCCTGATTTTCCAAAAATGGCAAGAAACTCATTTTTCTCAATCTCAAAATCAATATCAAGCCAAAACTCGCCATTGTATCCAAATAGTTTTTTTCTTATATCTACCTTTACCACTAATATTTGACCTCTAACTTTTTATTTAGAGTATATACAATTAGTAGAACGAAGAATGATATACCAAACAGGATAGCTGAGTATATATGGGCTGTGGTGTAATCAAGTTTTTCAACTGCATCGTATATGGCAATAGACACAACCCTTGTTTCTCCTTCTATGTTCCCCCCGATCATAAGGACAACACCAAACTCTCCTATTGTGTGTGCAAATGTTAATGTTATTCCCGTTATAATAGAGGCTTTCATATTGGGAAGTATAACATTTAAGAGTGTGCTTAATTTTGATTTTCCGAGTGTGTATGATGCTTCTATCAAACTTTTAGGTACAGATTTAAACCCGGCAATGAGAGGGTGAACCATAAATGGAAGTGAGAATATAACTGAAGCAATAACAACACCTTCAAAGTGGAATGCAAGTTGGTGTCCGGCTACACTTTCCCAAAACTTTCCCATAAAACCGTTTTTACCCATAACTAAAAGTAGATAAAATCCTAAAACAGATGGAGGTAAGACAAGAGGTAATGCAGTTAAGGCTTCTACCGCAGACTTTATTTTCAGCTTTGAGTATGCCAAAAAGTAAGCCATAGGAATGCCGATTATGAGAAGTAGGAAAGTTGTTATGGAAGCAACTTTAAATGTAAGTATAAAAGGAGTCCACTCCAAATTTTTAAGAACTTCCATTTTTAAACCTCTAACATAATATCAGTTGCATCTATAAGCAGATAAACTTTTTCTCCTACTTCCAATAACATCCTTTCTAATGATAGATTTGTTATATAAGATTTAATAGTCTCTCCTTTAAAATCTACAGTTATTTCTGATAAAATTTTACCTTTTTTAATGGTTGTGATACAGCCTTCCAGTACATTTGCTATGGATATACTTTCAGGTTTATCTTTTGATATTTTAACTGCAGATGGATTAAAAATGAGAGATACCTCTCTACCTTCTTTTAGATAACTTACATCTTCCGGAGTTTCCAAAAGTAAAAGCCGGATAGAGGTTGACTTTAGATCAACATCTACCATTGAGATGTATTCTTCTGATAACACAGATCTTATATATCCTCTTATTTTATTCACTCTGTTCTCCCGGAAGTAAGAATCCATATTTTTTTAAAATACTCCTTCCTTCCGGAGAACCTATAAAACTTTCAAATCTCTTTGCAGTTTCTAATTTTTCTTTTGAGTTTGTAGCATTTTTCAAAATTACATACCCTTGGATTATCTCTTTATGGCAGTTTGACGGTAGTAGATAGTAAATACCTTCCTTTTGCAATGTTTCACTTTTGGCTATAGATAAAGCTAAAAATCCTATCTCTGTATTTGCTGTTTTGACATACTGGGCAGTTTGGGATATGTTCTCACCTAAAACTAACTTACTTCTTACCTTATCAAAGAGTTTGTAGTACTCTAAACACTGTTTTGCAGCAACTCCGTATGGAGCATGTTCCCAGTTTGCTATGGCTATCTTTTTGACAGCAGGATTTAAAACAACATTGATACCTTCATTTACATTTATCCCTGAATCCTTCCTTGTCCAGATAACTATCCTTCCTACTGCATAAGGTTTTGGATTTGAAACTGTAAGTCCCTGATCTTGTAGTTTTTTCACATATTCCATATCTGCGGAAAACAGCATATCATACGGAGCACCGTTCAGAATTTGGCTATAGCCTTTTCCCGAAGATCCATATATAACTTTAAGTTTATCCTTAGGATAGTTCTGCTGGTATATCTTTTCAATTTCTGTAAAGGCATATGTTAAATCTGAGGCAGCATAGATGGTTATCTCTCCCGAGAAAGCTTTAGATAAAAGGATAGATGTTAAAAAAACAGCATAAATCACTTTTAACACGGAAACACCTCTTTTTAATAGCTATTTTCTATTATAACATCAATTTTCTAATTGACAAATTTGAAATAACGAAAGAGGTTGAAAAAGTATTTTTATATATCTATAATATTATTCTAATATCCTAAAAACTATAATGGTGGAGGAAATGAAGGTGAGAGAAGAAGTTGAAAAGTGGCAAGATGAACAGTTCTTGGAAGATACGGCCGAGCTTCTTAAAGCATTGGCCCATCCAAGTAGATTAAAGATAATAGGTTTTTTGGCAAGTGGTAAAAAGTGTGTGAAGCATATCTGGGAAGCTCTTGATCTACCTCAACCAAACGTCTCTCAACATCTATCAGTACTGAGAAATAGGGGAATACTCGGATATAAGCGGGAAGGCTCAATTGTGTGTTATTATATTAAGGACAAAAGAGTTTTGGAACTCTACAAAAAATTAGCACAGGAGGAATAAATATGGCAGGAAAAGTAATATCTGTCAATGAGTCAAACTGGGAACAAGAAGTTTTAAATTCTGACGTTCCTGTATTGGTTGATTTTTGGGCACCATGGTGTGGTCCTTGTAGGCTTATAGCTCCAATCGTTGAGGAAATAGCTGCAGAGGTTGAAGGAAAGGCAAAGGTTGTTAAAGTTAATACAGATGAAAATCCTAACCTTGCTATGAAATACGGAATCAGAGCTATACCTACTATAATGGTGTTTAAAAATGGAAGAGTTGTAGACACAAAGGTAGGTG
Source organism: Hydrogenothermaceae bacterium (assembly GCA_037478615.1). GTDB lineage: Bacteria > Aquificota > Aquificia > Aquificales > Hydrogenothermaceae > JAOABC01. The sequence continues at coordinate 151 of JBBFMH010000068.1, read as the reverse complement.
TTCAGCCTAAGGAAGTTTTAAAGGCATTACTCACATAAAGGTAGTTTATGTCTGTTAATATTCATCCTACGGCGATAGTAAGTGAAAAAGCTAAAATCGGGGCCAACGTAGAGGTTGGTCCTTTTTCTATTATAGAAGAAGATGTTGAGAT
>JBBFMH010000067.1:0-8157 GCA_037478615.1 Hydrogenothermaceae bacterium | reverse complement strand
GACCTTTGCTCCTACAGTTTTATGTCCTACCTGTGTATGTATTGCATACGCAAAATCAACTGGAGTAGAACCTGCAGGTAATTTTATTAAATCACCTTTTGGTGTAAAAACATATATCTCATCAGATGTAAGCTCATTACTTATATCTTTGAGTATATCTGATGATCTGTCTTCTTTTAATGTTTCTAATAGATTTCTCAACCAAACAAATGATTGAAGATCTTTCTCTGTTAGAGATTCTCCTCCTTTGTATCTCCAATGGGCTGCTATACCTTCTTCTGCTATTTTGTGCATCTGATGGGTTTTTATCTGTATCTCCACAAACTTACCATTTGGAGCTATGACTGTTGTATGGAGAGCTTGGTATAGATTTGATTTAGGAAGAGAGATGTAATCTTTAAATTTCCCTGGGACTGGTGTCCATATTGAGTGTATGACACCCAAAGTTAAATAACACTCTTTTATATCATTAACCAAAACTCTTATACCTATAACATCGTAAATATCACTTAACTTTAAATTTTTCCGTAATGTTTTCTCGTATATACTGTAGAGATGTTTTGCTCTATACTGTATATCGGCTTTTATACCATTTTTTTCAAGATTCTCTTTTAAAACTGGAATTACATTTTCTTTTAGGTAGTTCTCTATTGCCTGCCTTGAATGGGCAAAGTATGTTTCTACTTTTTTATACTCTTGGGGATATAGGTAGTAAAAAGATAGATCATCTATCTCTCTCTTGATGTTCCAAAGCCCCAATCTTCCGGCCAATGGGGAGTATATCTCAAGACTTTCCTGAGCTATTCTCTTCTGTTTATCTTCCCTGAGGTGTTGTAATGTTCTTAAGTTGTGTAGTCTATCTGCAAGTTTAACTATTATAACTCTTATATCTTTTGCTGTTGAAATTATCAGTTTTCTGAAATTCTCTATCTTAGCCTCTTCAACAGAATCAAACTGGTATTTACCTATCTTAGTCACACCATCTACTATCTGAGATACTTTTTCTCCAAATAGATTTGCTATCTCTTCTAAGGTTGTATCCGTATCTTCTACCACATCGTGAAGTAATGCTGACACGATTGAAGTTTTGTCTAATTTTAAATCTGCTATAATCTTTGCCACTTCTATAGGATGTATGTAATACGGTTCTCCGGATTTTCTAAATTGATCTTTATGTTTTTCTATTATAAATAAAGAGGCAGACTCTATCTCCTTTATATCCTCTTCTTTTAAGTAGCCAACCTTATCTATAAGTGATTTTACGGCACTATCTTCTACTACTTTCATAATTAATTCCTTAAAATTTAGTTGATTTTAATATAAACCTTTTAGCTTTATTTTACAAGGATTTTTGTTATAATAGCTCTCTGTAAGAAAATTTTTTGGGGGTTTAGATATGGAGAGATACTTTCTAAATACAGAACCCTTAGATGATGAGAAGTTTGTAAGGGCTATCTCTTACGGTGAAGGGGTTTTTGAGACTTTTAGGTATAACGGAAGATTTCCTAAACATTTAGATAAACATTATGAGAGATTGGTTAAAGGTCTGAGAACTTTAAAAATTCCTGTCATATCTAAAGAAGATTTTACCTACAACATCTCTAAAGCTGTTGAAAATTTTGACGAAAAAGACCTGTATGTTAAAGTGATTGTTTTTGGAGAAGGTATGAGTTATTACCCGTTGATGTCTTTGAAAGCTAATGTTTTGGTTATTTTAAAACCATACAAACCTATAGATGAGGACATAACTCTAACTGTTGCACCTTTTAGGGTTCACAGTTCTGATCCTTTACTTAGGATTAAATCAACTAACTATCTGAGAAATATTCTGATAAAAAGATATGCTAGAGAAAGAGGCTACTTTGATGCTATCGTTCTAAACGAAAATGGGGAGATAACTGAGACTTCATCTGCGAATATCTACTGGATAAAGGGTAGATATCTCTATACTCCTTCTGTTGATTGTGGATTACTTCCCGGCGTTTCAAGGTCTGTTGTTATTGAAAATGCTAAAAATGAAGGTTTCACTGTTGTGGAAGGGAGGTTTAGTTTAAAAGATATAAAAAACGCCGATTTTGTGTTTTTAAGTAATGCTCTTCACGGTGTTATGAGGGTTAAAAATGTGGATAATTAAGGTTTTAATTTTTATATCACTCTTTTTTTTGCCTGTAAAAGCCCAAACCGGTGATATCCTTAGAAATATCATAGATAGTCAGATAATGGATATTCTCAAAGGTTCAGATATATCTGCCGATGATATAGGTATATATGTCAAATCTTTAACATCCGGAGAAGTTATCTACAATAAAAATGGTGATAAACTTTTTATTCCGGCTTCAAATCAAAAGATTATAACAACTGCATCTGCACTTTTAACGTTAGGCCCTGATTTTAGATTTGAGACTAGATTTTTGACAGATGGCTCTATTAAAGCTGGTGTTTTAAAAGGAAATCTGTACATTTTGGGAGGTTATAATCCGGAGTTAAATGAAAACTACTATACGGAATTTGTTAAATTCCTTAAAGACAGAGGAGTGTCAAAGATAGAAGGAAATGTTATAGCTATATCTAACGTAAATTATCAACCTCAAGGTTGGCCAGAAAATGATTTAAATTACTGTTTCACAGTATCTCCTTCCGATATTCCTATATCGGAAAACTGTCTTAGAGTAAAAGTTGTGGTAGATAGAGGAGTAAAGGTTTTTCTATCTCCGGCTGGGTATATAGAGATTGTAAATCAATTGAGTATGTCAAAGGGGAAAAATCATATAGATGCTAAGTTAGAAGGTCAAAAGCTGTATATAAGTGGAAATGTCAGAAATAGAAAGTCAGAGGAGTTTTCCTTGCCTATAAAAAACCCAGCTCTCTATAATCTCCTTGTGTTTACAAAGATATTACACCAGAATGGAATAAACTTTAATAAAGTCTACATATCTAACTCTTTACCTTCAAATTTAAATCCTGTTTACTCTATAAAGTCTTCACCTTTAAGGGATATTATTAAGAAAGCAAATAAAGACAGTAATAACTTTATTGCAGAGCAGTTGTTCTTATACCTTGGTAAGAGCAACATAATAAAATCTATGGAGAAGATGAGAGTATCTGTCAGTTATACAGATATTTTTGATGGTAGTGGTTTGTCAAAGTATAACAAGGTTTCTCCGAAGGTCTTGGGAGAAATTTTGGATTTTATGTATAAAACTCCATACTTTGAGGATTTCTTTCAATCTCTGGCTGTAGGTGGAAAAGATGGAACTTTAAAACATAGATTTTCTGATCTTGCCGGAAAAGTGTATGCAAAAACTGGATATATAAAAGGGGTAAAGAATCTTTCCGGATACGCCATATCTGTTGATGGACAGGTGTATATCTTCTCAATACTTGTTAATAATCTTAAATCTACAAAACCGGCAAATGAGATACAGGAAAGAGTGTGTAAAGTTTTAGTAAATTCTACTAATCTGTCAAAGTCGGCGGATAGTAAAGTTAAAATATTTCATTAAATATGGTTTAAATCTATCTTCCCCTCATATATAGCTTTTCCAACAACAACTCCGGCTATACCAACCTCTCTAATCTCATAGAGTTTTAAAACATCTTCAAGACAGCTTACTCCCCCGGAAGCTATAACAGGTTTTGAAAGATTCTCCGCCAACAGTCTTGTCCCTTCTATATTTGGGCCTTCTAATGTACCATCTCTATTTACATCTGTGTAGAGATAACCCCATATATTTAGATCATCAAACTTCTTTGCAAACTCTAAGGGTGTTATATCAGCTTTCTCAACCCAGCCCCTTATGGCTAACTTTCCATCTTTTGCATCTATTCCCAATACAACTTTTTTAGGGAAATCTTCAACTATTTTTAAGAACTCCTCTTTGTTTTCATAGGCAAGACTTCCAATTATAACTCTATCAACTCCTACTTCAAACATAGATTTTACTGCTTTGTAGTTTCTTAAACCTCCTCCAAATTCTGCTTTAATATCTGTGGATCTTAGAATATTTTCCACAGTTTTTATATTCTTGGGGATACCTTCATAAGCTCCATCTAAATCTACTAGGTGAATATATCTAAATCCTGCATCTTCAAACATCTTTGCCACATCTACCGGATTTTCTGAATAAACTTTTACACTACTAAATTCACCTTTATATAGTCTAACAGCTTTTCCTTCCTTAATATCAATCGCCGGGATGATAAAACTTTTCAAATCCAACTTACTTCTCCATAAACTGATTTTCATTATACAAATTCTTATTTTCGACTTATAATATTGTTTATTATTTTACATTATAGGGAGTATGCTATGCAAATGAAGAAAAAAAGAGGAGCTGATATAGTAGTAGATGTTTTGGTATCTGAGGGAGTAGATACGGTTTTTGGACTTCCAGGTGGAGCAATAATGGAAGTTTACGATGCTCTATTTGATGCTCCTTTTAGAAATGTTCTAACCAGACATGAGCAGGCAGCTTGTCATATGGCAGATGGTTATGCAAGAGCTACGGGAAAAGTTGGAGTTGTTATAGCAACCTCTGGACCGGGAGCAACCAACCTTGTAACAGGGCTTGCAACAGCGTATATGGACTCAATTCCGTTGGTTGCCATAACAGGTCAGGTTCCCAGACATTATATAGGGACAGATGCTTTTCAAGAAGCTGACGTTATAGGAATCACAAGGCCAATTACAAAACACAACTTTTTAGTCACAGATATAAAAGACTTACCTCTCATATTGAGGCAGGCTTTTTATATAGCAAGAACAGGAAGACCAGGGCCAGTTTTGGTGGATATACCTAAGGATATAACTCAGCAAATATCAGAATACAGGATACCTACGGATGAGGAAGTTAAAGAGTCATTACCGGGATACAATCCTCACACAGAAGGAAATCCGGTTCAGATAAAAAAGGCAGCGGAATTAATAAGAAAAGCTACAAAACCTGTTTTATACGTAGGTGGTGGAGCTATCCTTTCTGATGCTGCAGAAGAAATCTATAAGTTGGCAAAACTGACAAACATTCCCGTGACAACTACAAATATGGGTAAAGGTGCATTTCCGGAAAATGATCCTTTATCTCTCCATATGCTCGGTATGCACGGAACTTACTATGCAAATATGGCCGTTTATAATGCGGATCTTTTAATTGCCATAGGTGCAAGATTTGACGACAGAGTCACTGGAAAGATAACGGAGTTTGCTCCAGAAGCAAAGATAATCCACATAGATATAGACCCGGCTTCTATTAGTAAAACAATAACAGTTGATGTTCCTATAGTTGGGGATGTTAAAACGGTATTGAAGAAACTTATAAAAGAACTTGAAAGTAAGCCGATTGAATGGATTGCAGCCAGAGAGAGCTGGTTAAAGCAGATTCAGGAATGGAAAGAGAAACACCCATTGGCTTACAGAAAATCTGATAAGATAATAAAGCCACAGGCAGTTATCGAAGAGATTTACAATGTTACAGGTGGAGATGCTATTATATCGGCCGGAGTTGGTCAGCATCAGATGTGGGCTGCTATGTTTTATAAGTACAGCTATCCAAGACAGTTTTTAAACTCAGGTGGACTTGGCACTATGGGATTTGGATTTCCGGCTGCAGTAGGAGCAAAGATAGGAAGGCCAGAAAAGACAGTTTTTGCAATAGAGGGAGATGGCTCATTTATAATGAATGTTCAAGATCTGGCTACTGCTGTTCAGTACAGAGTTCCAGTGAAGATAGCTATAATAAACAATGGTTTCTTAGGAATGGTTAGACAGTGGCAACAGTTTTTCTATGATAGTAGGTATGCAAGTGTATGTCTATCTGTTCAGCCAGATTTTGTTAAGTTGGCTGAATCTTTCGGTGCAGTAGGATTAAGAGCAACAAAACCTTCTGAGGTGAGAGAGGTTTTACTTAAAGCTATGGAGATAAACGATAGACCGGTTTTAATAGATTTCGTAGTTGACAGAGAAGAGAATGTCCTTCCTATGGTTCCAGCAGGAAAAAGTTATAGAGAAATGATACTTACACCTAAGCAAAAATCAGAAGCAGAAACTATGTATTTAGTGGGGTAAAAGCATGCAGAATATAAAAGTGATAAAAACGAGACCAGAGCCTGAAAAGAAGATAGGGAAACATATCATTACCGTAAAGGTTCAACATAACTTTGGTGTTCTTGCAAGGATAACAGGTCTGTTTGCAGGGAGAGGGTATAACATAGAAAGTTTGACCGTAGGAAGAACACACGAGCCAACTATTGCTCGTATAACCATAGTCGTAGAAGGTGAGGAGAGAGTAGTAGAACAGATAATAAAACAGCTGAGAAAGTTAATAGAAACCTTGAAAGTGAGAGATATAACAGACCTACCACACATAGAGAGGGAACTTGCCCTTATAAAGATACACACTGAGAACGATAGAGCCAGAGACGAGATAATGAGATTGGTGAATATATTTAGGGGTAAGGTTGTTGATGTATCTCAGGAAAGTTATACTGTGGAGATAACCGGAGATAATGATAAGATAGAAGCCTTCATAGATCTAATAAGACCTTTTGGAATAAAAGAGATGGCAAGGACCGGCACACTTGCTATGGTTAGAGAGTCCGCAGCTTCTAAGGAGGGGGTTTTAGATTGAAGAAGCTCTTACTTGCCCTTTATGTTTCCTGTAGCTTTGTCTTTGCTGCTGAAGTAGGTATAACAAAAGCTACAGCAGAGAACTTACCAGAAACCTATGGACAAGAGTTTACGGATTTCTTGATTAAAAACACAGATAACACTGAGTTGTTAGTAGAATCTAAGTCTTATAAATTTGCAGTTTATCCATCAATAAATTGGGAAGGTAAGGGATATACAGTATGTTTTAAGATATACAGTAACAATAATCTTTACAGTTCAAGTTGTGTAAGTGCAAGTTATGCAGATGAGATATACGATAGATTGAAAGTTATACTTAATAATGAGATCCTCAAAATTAAAAATATACCTTCTGAAACTGTGATGATAGTTGTTGATGTTGATAAAACTGTAAATTTTGATAGGGTAAAAGTCAGCTCCTTTAAAGGAGACAATCTCTTAAGATACACATCTGTTTTGAAAAGTGTAGAAGGTGGTAATGTGATAAATATAGGTAGTGGAGTTGTTAATTTAAACACTATTTTACTCGGAGAAAAAGAAGCTGGAAAGTTGTTTAGATTGGTGTTAGAAAATAAGAAGGTTCAAAAAATTTTGATTAATTTAAAATAATAGGTTATTATATTATCAAAATCTAAAAGGAGGTAAAAATGGCAAACATCTACTATGATGAAGATGCATCTTTGGATTACTTAAAGGATAAAACTGTTGCAATAATAGGTTATGGAAGTCAGGGACATGCTCATGCTTTGAATCTTAGAGATAGTGGTGTAAAAGTAATAATAGGATTACTTGCTGGAAGTAAGTCAATACAAAAAGCAAAAGCGGAAGGTTTTGAAGTTTATGCTCCGGATGAGGCTGCCGCGAAAGCTGATCTGATAATGATCCTTACTCCAGATACAGTCCAACCTGCTTTATTCCAATCTGCAATTTTACCAAACCTTGATGAAGGTAATGCTCTTGCTTTTGCCCATGGTTTTAATGTCCATTTTGGGCAGATAGTTCCACCTGCATACGTTGATGTTTTCCTTGTAGCACCAAAAGGACCAGGACATTTAGTAAGATGGATGTATGAAGAAGGTAAGGGTGTTCCTGGGTTGTTTGCTATACATCAGGACTTTACTGGAAAAGCAAGAGAGATAGCACTCGCTTATGCAAAAGGTATAGGATGCACAAGGGCAGGACTGATAGAAACAACCTTCAAAGAAGAAACGGAAACGGACTTGTTCGGTGAGCAGGCTGTTCTCTGTGGAGGAGCAACGGCACTTATAAAGGCAGGATTTGAAACTTTAATAGAGGCTGGATATCAGCCAGAAGTTGCATATTTTGAATGTTTACATGAGTTGAAGTTGATAGTTGACCTTATATATGAGCATGGAATATCAGGAATGAGATACTCTATATCAGATACGGCAAGATACGGAGATGTGACAAGAGGTAAGAGAGTTTACGAGACTGTGAAACCTATATACAAAAAGATACTCCAAGAGATACAGGAAGGTGATTTTGCAAAAGAGTGGATACTTGAAAACGTGGCA
>JBBFMH010000066.1:0-8211 GCA_037478615.1 Hydrogenothermaceae bacterium | reverse complement strand
AAATCTGTGAAGAAATAGAGCCTTCCAGTTTGAAAAATCTCTCTTTCCTACCTTTGAAAGAAAGTAAAATATCTTTTACATTTTTTTTAGACAGAATAGCATTATCTGATAAATTTAATTTACCCTTTATCTTGAAGTTATCAAAGTCTTTACCCTCAATCTCTAAGTCTGATCTAACCAGTTTAGATATGAATTTATCTTTATCGTAAGAGATATTTTTTATCTGAGATTTTAAGTTAAGGTATAGTTTTCTATCCGGACTATGGCTAAACTTATATAAAGATGATATATCTCCGATATTTAACTCATCGTAATGTATATCTCTTAACTCAACTTTTCCAGCTAAATCCAAAGATTTATTCTCATAAATAGTCCCATCTTTTATAGATAGAGATATATCTTTGTAAGAAGCTTTTAAATCATTGATGTTAATCCTATCTGGAAGTATCTCCAATTTTGTGTTTTTGGTATCCCCTTCAATTTTGTATATATCTGATTTATACCTAATTTCAGAAGAAAGATTTTTAGTTGATATCACATTTTTTTGGTTATATATATCGTTTGCCTCTATCGTTAGATCTGTATCCTCTTCTACATTCTTAACAAGTAGATTTAATGTTTTTATCTCGGTTTTAACATAGTTTGTAAAGAAGTAAAGTTGAAGTAATCCTTTTATCTTTTTTGAAGGTGGTGCTTTTAAATCATTTATATATAATCCTTGAAAACTGTCTATCCTTAAATCTGCAAGGTAATCTGTTGTAAATATATTTTCAGGATAAAATTCGGCTGAGACTTCTGATATTTTAAAATCAAAATCCTTTGACTTAACTTCTATAAAACTACATTTAAACCCTTTACCTTCAAATTTACAGTCATCTCTTACATCAATACCGTAATCTTTTAGAAAGATTTTATAATTTGAAGCTATATAAAGAGATATAAGAGTCAGAAGTGAGAGAAATAAAATTACAGATATTGAAGATAAGACAAGATTTGAAAAAATTTTAAATTTTCTACTTTTATTTAGCTTTTTTAATCTTATCCGGAGTATCCTAAACCATCTTTTCATTTTAGGTTGTGTATTCTGCGTTTATCTCTACATACTTGTAGCCTAAATCACAGGTATAAAAAATCCAGTCTGCTTCTCCCTTTGAAAGGTATAGGTCTATACTAATTTCTCTGTTGTTTTTAAGATAATCAACTGCTTTCTGTCTGTCGTAATCTACTGGAGCACCATTGTAGATAAGAAAATCTCCTATATACAGTTTAACCTTAGAAAAGTCTATATCTATATGGAGCTGTCCTACAGCCGATAGTATCCTTCCCCAGTTTGGGTCGTTTCCAAACATAGCGGTTTTAAAGAGATTTGACCGTGCTATAGCTTCACCAACCTTTTTTGCTTCTTCTTTTGATAGAGCTTGATTTACAGTTATCTGTATAAGTTTTGTTGCACCCTCTCCATCTTTTACTATCATCTTGGCAAGTTCAAGAGCTACTTCGTATATCTTCTTTGCAAAGTATATCTTGTTAGACTGGTCTATCTTTACACCTGACTCTCCAGTTGCTACAACTAAAAAGCTGTCATTTGTGCTTTCACATCCATCTACGGATATTGAGTTAAAAGTCCTATCCGCCACTAACTTTACGGTCTGGTCTAAAAGTTGCTTATCTATCTCTACATCTGTAAATATGTAGGCAAGCATAGTTGCCATATTTGGATGTATCATTCCGGCACCTTTTGCTATACCTTTAACTGTAAATGTTTTATCATCTATCATACCTGTTGTTTGGTAGTATTTATAAAAGGCATCTGTTGTTGATATGGCTCTACTTGCAAGTTCCAAATCAAACTCAGTGAGATTTTGGATTGCTTCATCTATGCCTTTTTCTACTTTATCCATAGGAAGCTGGACACCTATAACACCAGTGGAAAAAACCATAACCTCTTCTCTATCTATATCAAACTTTTTGGCTACAATTTCGGCCATCTTCTCTGCGTTTCTATAGCCTTCCTCTCCGGTTGCTGCGTTTGCATTTCCACTGTTTACTACTATGGCTGATATCTTCTCTTGTAAATTGGAGATTAACCTATCGTATATCACAGGAGCAGCTGCTAAGGAGTTTTGGGTAAAAACTGCGGAGTAAACTGAGGGATTAAACTTTAAAACTAATATATCGTAATCTCCAGAAGGTTTTATCCCAGCTTTTGCAACACCCATTTTAATGTTCATCTAAAACCTCACATATCAGTTTTTCTTTCCAATTTGAAAGATTTTTAGACCTTAAAGAGAAGTAAGCTACATCGTAGATTTTTTGAGGATTTATCTTTATAAAATCTCTGACAGTGTAATCTCTCTTAACCGCTCTCTTTTCTCTATCTGTAGATAACATATTAGATAAATTTTTAAGTATTATGGAAAATAAGTTGTTGCTTTTTATAGATTTTTTTATCTTTCTCTCACCCCTTGAACCCTCAAAGTATCCATCTTCCTCTATCCAAGTCGTCATAGGAATACAGAGGTCTGATATAAATGTAAGTCCATCTTCAAAAGGTGTAAATACAACCTTGAGTTTGATTTTATCCCAAACATCTTTAAATTTAAATTCATCAAGAACGTTAACAAACTCTTCCCCGAAAAGTATAAGATTTTCTATTTCTCCCCTGTCTATTCTGTCTATAACGGAAGTCAAGATTTCCAAATCATTCCAAAATCTGTTGATTAGACCAAAACCGTTCGACTGTGGAGGGACGAGAATAACCTTACATCCTTTACTTTCTTCCAAATCTCTTAAAGTTTTACCAAACTGATATGCATCTTCACCATAGAAGTAAGAGGAGTATATAATCAGTGAGTCAGGATTTATATTCTCTTTAACATACTCTATTATCTGTTTTCCACTGACATTTACTATATCAGGATACAGTTTTTTAATTCTATCAGGATTTTCTCCTATGAATTTTATACCATTAGGTAAGTAGTATGTTAAAACCGGCACAGTATCCGTAATATCATCACCTACAACATATATATCTTTAAACTCCTTTATTTTCTCAAATTCAAGAATTTCGTAATCTTTACCGTAACCATCAAGTAAAGGAAGAACTGTCAAAGTTATGTCTGATGTAAAGGTAGCATTACTTTTATCTTTTATATCTGAGATTGTATCCAATATATTGGAAGGTAAATAACCTGATAGAATAACGGCAGTCTTAGGACTCTCTAAAAGCTGTTTCAAAGTTTGGATAGCTTTATCCATAGAGATGTTTTCACCTTTAAGTTTTATGCTGTTTAATCTGTTTGTGTTAAAACTGTCATAGCCAAGATAAACCTTAGCACAACTCTCAAGTTCAGCTGTGCTTCTTATCCTGTAAACTTTCTTTTCATCGTGGTCGATTGCAACGGGACAGTTTAGACTACAAAATCCACAGTGGCTATAGGTCTCTTTTAAAAGCCAAGGTCTTGCATTAAATTTAAATGGTTTAAAAAGTATAGACCCTACCGGACATATATCAACACATAAACCACACATCTCACAACTTGATGTGTCCATCGGCTTTGTAACCGGAGCTATCAATGTCTCAAAAGCTCTCTCAAGTTGAAATAGGGAGTGAGATTTATTTATGTTATTACAGACAGAGACACATTTTATACACAGGACACATCTATTTGAAACATACTCCAGATAATCACTTTCCCAATCTTCCTCCGGTCTTACTTTCTCAAAGGGAGTTATCGGTAAAACCGTGTTCTGTGGTCCCCAGTATGTTCCCCAGTTTTGCAGATCACACTCTCCCGCCTTATCACATACAGGACAGTCAAGAGGATGTCTTGTGAAAAGCATCTCCAATATAAACCTTCTGTCATTTTTAACTTGATCATTTTCAGTCTCTATCTCCATACCTTCATAAACATAGCTACCACAAGCTATAATAGACCTTTTCATCTTAACATCATAAACGAGACATATCCTACATCCACCAAATATCGGAAGTTTTTCGTGATAACAGAATGTAGGAATAAGCTTATTTAATTTTTTTGCAGCTTCCAGGATTGTTGTTCCCTTAGGAACCTCTATTTCCTGTCCATCTATTTTAACTTTAACGTACTCCATCTCTGACCTCTTAACTGAAGTTTAAAAATTCTACCATAATCATGTTTTCTTTAACCTGTGTTGAAGTTCTTCTGTTGCTTTTAAAAGTCTGTTAGACAGATCGGGAGTTAAAGTCATAAATTGGTTTATAGATTTAAATGTTTGGGGAAGCTTCTCAAAGTTTATAAGGGTTAACTCTCTTATCTCTTTAAGTGTAGGTAATTTTTTAACTAACCTTCCGTTTTCTACGTAAAGATTTAGCATCTTTACTCCATCTTCCACTGTTTCATCAAAATGGGTGATTATATCTCTATATATCTTTCCCTGTCTGTATATTCTGTAAAACTGCTTTTTATAGGGTACTGTTATCTTTTTTCTACTCAGTTTCATAGCAGGTTTACCATCGTACTCAACAAGTTTGTAAGCACAGTCAAGGTAGGGAAGGTCTGCACTTGTTACAAGTTCTGTTCCGACACCAAATCCGTTTATAGGAGCGTTTTTATCCATAAGTTCCTTTATTTTATACTCATTTATTCCACCACTTACAAATATGATAGCATCTTTAAATCCGTTTTCATCAAGAATTCTTCTTACTTCCTTTGAAAGATGTAAAATATCTCCACTGTCAAGTCTTACTCCTTTTATCCTTATACCAAGCTTTTTTGCCACTTTAACTGCATTTTTAACACCGTTAACTGTGTCATAAGTATCTACAAGAAAGACTGTATTCTCCGGATAGACAGATGCAAAGTTCTCAAAAGCCTCTTCTTCTGTGTCATGGGCCATTATAAAAGAGTGGGCCATGGTTCCGTATATGGGAATGCCGTAAACTTTACCTGCAAGCACATTTGAAGTTCCGGCAAATCCTGCTATATAACTGCTTCTTGCCGCAATCATTCCTGCATCTGTTCCATGTGCTCTTCTTAAACCAAAGTCCACTAACATCGTATTTTTTGCAACAGAGTAACATCTAAGTGCCTTCGTAGCTACAAGTATCGATATCTGGACGGTGTTTATCAGAAAAGTTTCTACTATCTGGGCTTCTATAATTGGAGCTTCAACCTGAATTATAGGTTCATTGGCAAAAACTATCTCACCTTCATCTACGGCATACAGGTTACCGCTAAATCTGAAGTATCTGAGATAATCAAGAAAGTCATCTTTAAACTTTCCTGTTTTGTATAAAAAATCTATGTCATCTTCTGTAAATCTCACATTCAGAAGGTAATCTACAAGTAACTCAACTCCGGCATTTAAGAAGTAGTTCCGGTTTTTTGTAGGTCTGATAAAAAAATTAAAGACAGCATTACCATTTATATTTTTTTCAAAATAAACCTGAGCCATAGTCAGTTCATAAAGGTCTGTCAGAAGGGACATACTGTCTCTATTTACAAATCTATCCATTTAAACCACTTTGACCTCTTTCTTGTATTCTACGGACTTTAAAAATTTTATCACAAACCCTTATAAAGGGTGTTTCTAAGAAGGAAAATTCTGATCTGAGGAATATAGTTTATCAGATAGCTACGGGTGTTGTTATGTGGAATGAAGTATTTAGAAATTATTACAGGAATAAATATGAACACCTTGGGATTAGAAAAAACAATGACTGTGCCGTTGTTAACGGACTTATAAGGATCATATTTATTATATAATCGCTCTCATTTTGATCATGGCTTATTAATTTCTAATACTTGACTCCTTTAAATCCTTCCAATTTCTATATCGTGAATCAGTTTAACTCTTCTCTCATGTCTTCCACCTTCAAACTCCGTTTCAAGAAAAACATCAATAACAGCAAGAGCGTGGTCTAACCCTATTACTCTCTGACCTAAAGCTAACACATTTGCATCATTATGGGATCTTGCCATCCTTGCCATAAACTCGTTGGTACATAGAGCGGCTCTTATACCTTGCACTTTATTTGCTGCAATAGATATTCCTATACCTGTTCCACAGATTATAATCCCTCTATCTGCTTCACCAGATGCAACAGATTTTGCTACTTCCTCACCAAAATACGGATAATCAACAGGCTCGGGAGAGTAAGTTCCCTTATCAATAACCTCGTACTTCTTGCTCTTCAGATACTCTTTAATTTTCTCCTTGTAGAAAAAGCCACCGTGATCACTACCTATAGCAATCTTCAATTTTTTACCTCTTGAAAAATTTTTGATTTCGTTATTTTATCACATAGTTCTTTCTGGTAGAATATAAATAATCACCTTATAGGAGTGGTAATGTTCAGGATACTCTTAACTTTTATGTTTACGGTGAGTATGTCGGCATACTCATCAGAGATAGTTAAATTTGAAGAAGATCCTCTTGAGATAGCTATAAAAGAAGTTTCTACCAAAAAATTTCAAAATGATCTTTTAAAAGCTGTAAAATACTATAATGAGGGACTTTTCTCAAAAACGATAGATATATCTAAAGATTTACTTAAAAGTCAAAACTTATCCGATAAAGATAAACAGCTTGTCTATCTAATCCTTGCAAGTAGTTTTTATAAATCCAGAGATGAAGATAGTATGATAGGATTAGTTAAGTCTTTGGATCCTAAAAGTTTTGCTGATAAATATATACTATACAGAGTGTTTCAGCTTGCCTCATTGCTTTTTACAGAGAGAAAAAATGAAGAAGGTATAAAAGCCGTTTTTGACAAAATCTATGTAAAGAGGATGTCTATTCCAGATTTAGATTTTTTACTTAATGAAATAACTAAAAATGGTATATTTGATATATATACAAATAAAACCCAAACTATAAATTACAGAGGTGTAGAGTTTCAGTTAAACAGAAACATCTTTCCATTTGACCCAGCTAAAAGAGTGTTTGGAGAGTTATTTATCTATATTGTAGAAAATGACACAACCTTACTTGAAATATCAAAGAGGTTTGATTTTGGCTACTATGAACTTAAAAATGCAAATCCTTTAATAGACCCTTTTGATGTGAGAAAAAACCAGATTGTAATCTTTCCATATAGAAGGATATTTCCTTACGAAAAATTTGACTACAACAGTATATATATAAACCTTGTGGAAAAGAGGCTCTACTATCCTGTTATAATTGATGGTAAGAGTTATGTAATTACATTCCCAATAGGAATAGGAACAGATGAAGCTCAATCACCTGTAGGAGAGTTTAAAATCTCTGAAAAAAGAAAGGATCCAGCTTGGTATCCTCCAGAAAGCATACTGAAAGAGCAACCAGAACTACCTAAGGTTTTTCCTCCTGGACCTGACAATCCTCTTGGTACAAGAGCTATGAGGCTTGGCAACACTTCTTTTTTGATGCATGGAACAAATAAGGAGTATGGCATTGGTATGAAAGTTAGCCATGGTTGTATAAGAATGTATAATGAGGACGTGGAAAAACTTTTTGAAGTTGTAGATATGGGGACTAAGGTTGTTAGTAATGAGGTATATATAAAGAAGGTTGGAAATGAGATAGAGGTTTTTGATGAATCTGGATATAAATTTTTGGATACTGTCTCCAAATCTAAGATATTTAACAGTATTTACAAAACTGATATGTTTGGAAAAAGTTTTAGTATAAAGATTTTTTAGAGAGGAGTGTTAGATGGAAAGAGAGAAAATTGTAGAGTGGGATAAAGAGTACTTTTGGCACCCATTTACACAGATGAAGGTTTACCGTGAAGAAGACAATGTTATAGTGGAGAGAGGAGAAGGAAATTATATAATTGATATATACGGCAACAGATACCTTGATGGTGTTGCTTCTCTGTGGTGTAATGTTCATGGACATAATCATCCAAAGTTAAATAAAGCTATATTTGATCAGGTAAATAAAATAGCTCACTTTACAACCTTGGGAGCTTCAAATGTCCCTGCTGTATTACTTGCTAAAAAACTTGTAGATATAACACCTTCCACTTTGAAAAAGGTTTTTTATAGTGAAGATGGTTCAGAGGCTATGGAGATAGCGATAAAGATTGCCTACCATTACTGGCATAACAAAGGTTATACAGAGAAAAACAAATTTATAACTTTAAGTGAAGCTTACCACGGAGACACAATAGGGAGTGTAAGTGTTGGTGGTATAAATATTTTCCATGAAAAGTATAGACCTTTACTCTTTGATGTTTATAAGCTT
>JBBFMH010000065.1:0-8277 GCA_037478615.1 Hydrogenothermaceae bacterium | reverse complement strand
ATCTCAGCCTGTATATATCCTCTATAGACTATAGATTTTTAATTAGTTTGGTAAATGGTTTGAGAAAAGTAAAAGTATTCAACCTTAGTAATGAAGAAAATATGCTTGTTAATGGAGAAAAGATATATTTGGAACTGGTTGATATAAAAGTGCTAAAAGAAAGACCTATCCAAAGTAAAACTGTGATATTTAAAACAAACTCTCCTATTATAATTGAAGATAAAAATGACAATCCAGTTATCTTTGATGATGAAAATTTTGAAAAAGAACTAAATGAAGTAACAAACAGAATATTTATGTCAGATATTGTTAAAGGGAGAGGTTTATCTGAACCTTTAAAGTTTGAACCTATAAATATGAAAAAACAGGTAATAAAACATACATTAAAATCATTTAGAGAGAAGACAGGGAAACCAGTTATGTATCTTACGGGAAGCTCTGGAATTTTCAAACTAACAGGGCATCCAAAGGATTTAGAGATTTTATACAAAATAGGTATAGGTAACAGAACGGGACAAGGTTTTGGCATGGTGGAGGTAATATGATGGAAAGGGTTTATCTTTCTGATTGGCTCTATAATGCAGGTATAGTTGGTTTTTTGAAGATAAATTCAGATTTATGGGAGTTTGACGAGAATGGAAATCTAAAATCAAAAGATGAGAATCTGTTAAAGATAGGGGACAACTACATAGAGTTTAATAGAGATATCTTTAAAGGTTTTAGTGAAAGACACTTTAACTATGCTTTTAATCTGTATGGAAGATATGACAAAACCTTACAGAGCTTTAAAGATATGTTAGAAACAGTAAATCAAGAGAATTTAAAAGAGTATAGTAGTAGAGTTTCAAGTAATTTATTTACAAAACTAAAAGAGTACTATCCAAAACTACCAAAAGAAGCATCAAAGGACTTAGGAATATTTAAACAAGAACTATCAACAATTATATCAATATTAGAGAAAAATAGACAGGAGTTTTTAGAAAATGATGCAAAGATATACCTTGGAAAGATATATGGTCAGAAAAGTTTTTTACAAAGAACTGTAACAAGTGGTATATTAGATAGATTTAAACGAGATTTTGAAGAGGAGCTTTTAAACTTTTCCAATAAAAAAAGTAAAGACAGATGTGTTGTATGTAGTAGAAATGCAAAAGATGGAGCTACCCTTGATACAGGGTTATCACCTTTTTATGGGTTTAATAAGAATGCAAAAAACTTCATCTATAACTTTAAAGGTTCTCATCCTTTATGTGAGATATGTGAGATTATATATTTTAGCTATTTTGCTGCTTTCATAAAGATAAGTAAAAACGAAAGAGAAGTTTACTACTTTGTAAATTCAGATACCGACATAACTACACTTTTAAGAGAAAATCTATTACTTGAAAGGATATTACAAGATAAAACTAAAAGTTTAACTGAGTTCTTTACAGAGATAATCATAAATGCGGAAAAACAAAAGACTATTTACACATTAAAAAATATAAACATCATAGAGATAGATTTATCTAATGAAAATTTACCAAGAGTATATAGTATTAATCTTTCAAGAGATAAAGCTGAATTTATAAAGAAATCAAATATTAGACAGTTTTCCAGACTATACTATAAAGTAAATGACGTAAAAAGAACCTTAGTTTATGAGATTATAGATGCCATATTAGAAAATAGGCTCTCTTATAGAATGTCTTATGAAGTTTTAAAATCTCTCCTTTCAGAGAATAACGGTAATGTCAAAAATTGGCATATACAACAGTTAATTTTATTAATAAAAGAATTCTTAGAAAGATTAGGAGGTGTTGAGATGAATGTAGAGGAAAAAGAACTTTGGTTTATCTACAAAAAAGGGGAAGAGCTTGCTAAAAGTTTTAGGGATATGGATGCAGAGAACAAGATACCTACGATAGCTTATAAACTTCTAAACTGTTTGAGAGTAGCTGACAAAAACCAATTTATGGACATCCTGTTTAGAACATATATGGCTGTTGATAAAGAAGTTCCTTCTACATTTGTTAAAGTTATGCAGGATGATAATACTTTTTTTGCAATAGGTTATAGCTTCTTAAATGGATTACTATCTTCAGAAAATAAATTGGAGGTTTAAGAAATGGGATTAACAATTTCTGTAATTTTTGATGGTATGTCTTTAAACTATGGAGAAAGTACTGGAAATGTTTCTGAGCTAAAAAAACTCTCCAAAAGAGATAAGTTATTTACCTATCTCTCAAGACAGGCTATAAGATATGACCTTTACAGAACATTGAAAGAGCTATATGGAATAGACAGTGATAAAGAAGAGCCTTTAACAGCAAATCAGAATGTAATTCAGTTTAAACCAGAAGCCAATATTAAGGATTATGTAGAGGTTGATCTTTTTGGGTATATGAAAACAAAGGCTAAGAAGGGTTCAGATGTTAGGCCTGCTGTTGTTAGAGTTAGTCCTGCTGTAGCATTAGAACCTATGAGATTTGATGTAGAGTTTGGGACAAACTTAAACTTTTCCAAAAGGTTAAACACAAATCCAAATATTTTCCAACAAGAACAACAATACTCCCTATTCTCCTATACTTTAACAGTAGAACTTGATAGAGTAGGAGTAGATGGGAATATAAAACTTGATAATGTGGAAAGGGCAAATAGAGTTAAAATGCTTTTAGATGCTGTTAAATTCTTATCAAGAAACATCAGAGGAAGAATGGAAAACCTAAGTCCGATTTTTGCCATTGGTGGTGTTTACAATGTAAAAAATCCATTTTTCTTAGGTAGAATAAAAGTGGGATACGATGAGAAAGGTTACTATCTAAATACAGACACAATAAAATCTGTTCTTAACTTAACTCTTCCTGATAACAGTCCATTATCATCAAAAACTGTTTTAGGTATGGTTGAGGGCTACTTCTTAAATCAAGATAAAATAAAAGAGCTTATTAAACAGGAAAGTTATGACATTAACCACTTCTTTGAAAGTTTAAAAAATATGGTTAATCAATATTACGGAGTTTAAAGATGATTTTAAGGATAAAAGGCTATCAAGAATTTGCCTGTTATCGTAAACCAATTACATATAACTTCTGGGAGAGTTATCCTCTCCCAACTCCATCTAATTTAAGAGGATGGTTTCATAAAGTAGTAGGTGCAACTGAGTATATTCCTATGTCTGTTGGGATTACAGGCAGATTTCAAAGTATAGTTTACGATTTACAGAAATTGATAAAGTTTGACAGAGTTAGAGGAGATGAGGACAAAAAAAGTTCAACATATTTAGAAGGTTTTAACAGCATACTTAATACATCCCCCACCTATGTAGCAAACCTATACGGAGTAGAGCTTGTTATCTACATTAAATCTGATACAGATTATCTAAAAAAGTTTGTAGATAATGTTTTAAAATATGAGTATCCATCTTTGGGAAGAAGAGAGGACTTAATAAGAATAGATGAATTAAAGTATATAGAGCCTTCAAAGTTGGAAGATTATCACTCAATAGATTATGGAATTTATCTTAACAAACAGACGGCAGACAAATTGTCCATAAATGGTATTAACTATAGGATGAATTTCAAGTATGAATGTCTAAATAATATAAGATATTTTGAAAAGAGAGATGTTGTCTATGTAGATACAGGTTTTATAATGGATGCTGATTATATCTATATTGACGAAGAAGAAAACAGAATTGTAGACCTTATTGGTGATTAGATGGAGATTATAGCAAAGGCAAGTAAAGACAAAAGTTATAAAACCTTGGAAGAGCATACTGATGATTTACTTAAAAATCTTGAACTATTAAAGAGTATCTATCCAGATGTATTAGACGATAAAACATATCTTGCCTTAAAGATAGCTTGTATCTTCCATGATTTAGGTAAAGTTTCTTACCAATTTCAGAAGAAAATATATAGATTGTTGGATAAAAATATTGTAAAAGATAAGGATGGGGAAAAGTTAAAAAGAGAGGTCCCACATAATTTTTTATCTGGAGCTTTTCTGATTTCTAAGGATGTTCGTGAAAAAATAAAGTCAGATTTAGGTGATGAACTTTTTGATGCCATACTTTTTGCAGTCTTGTTTCACCACGATAGGAGTATTGATTTTTCAGAAGAAGATTACAAAAAGACATTAGAGCATATATCTAATAACATCCATCTATTAAGTTGGTTAAAGAAATATGGTTTTAATTTACAAACTGATATACAGAAACACTTTGGTTTTTACAATAAAATAAAAATTTTAGCTAATGAAAAAAAGAAATTAGACAAATACAGAATAGTTATAAAAGGTCTGCTTCATAGAATAGACCATAGTGCATCCGCATCAATAGAAATAGAGAGAAAGCCGATAGATAACTACACACAAAAGTTCAATACTTATCTTACTTCTAAAAAAATAAACCTTATGGATTTTCAGAAGAAAGCAAGAGAACTTACAGATAAAGATGTTTTATTAGTAGCATCAACAGGATTAGGTAAGACAGAGTTTGCAATGAATTGGATAGATGGTAAAAAAGCATTCTATACCTTACCTGTTAGAGTCTCTGTTAATGCCATGTATGAAAGATTTAAATCTGTTTTCGGAGAGAGTGATATTGGATTACTACACAGTTTTGCAAAATTTTACGAAGTAGAGAAAAATGAAGATATAGAAACTGGTTTAAATAAAATAAATCTATCAAGGCTTTTGTCTATGCCTATCACAATTACAACAGCGGACCAGTTATTTACATCTGTATTTAAATACAACGGTTTTGAAAAGATATATGCTACTTTATCTTACTCAAAGGTAGTTATAGATGAGCCACAAGGATACTCTCCGAAAACTCTCGCATACATAATAAAAGCTATAAAAGAGTTGAAAGAGTTAGGTTCTAAATTCTTGGTTATGACAGCAACCTTACATCCTTTCTTAAAAGAAGAACTCACAGATTTTGAATTTTTAAAACAGTTAAGTCATATAAAAAAACATAAAATAAAACTTGAAGATAAAAATTTAGATGATTTAAGAGATGAAATTATAAAAGCTTATGAAAAAGGTAAAAAAGTGTTAGTAATAACAAATACCGTAAAAAAATCACAGCAACTTTACCAAATTCTTAAAAGTGGTAATATCAATGTAAAACTACTTCATTCATTATTTATCCAGAGAGAAAAAAGCAAGAGAGAGAAAGAAATTCAAGAAGAAAATAATCCAGTGGTGTGGATAACTACTCAGATAGTAGAAGCATCTCTCGATATAGATTACGATATGCTTTTTACAGAGTTATCACCAATAGATAGTTTGATACAAAGGATGGGAAGAGTGTATAGAAATAATCAAAGATACATAGATGATAATCAGGAACCAAATATAGTTATAGCTACTGAAAATCCTTCTGGTCAAGGAACTGTTTATTATAAAGAGATTATAGAAAGGACATTAAATCATTTAGAAAATTACGATTGTAAAATTTTAACAGAAGAGATAAAACGGGAAATTATGGAAAAAGTTTATAAGAAAGATGAAATAACAGAATTTTACGAGGAGTTTAAAAACAATCTTGAACTTCTTGACTTAGGATTTCAAGCCGATAACAAGCAAGAAGCAGAAAAACTTTTTAGAGAAATATACAATTACACAGTTATTCCAGAGAAAATATATAAAGAAAACTTTGGAGAAATAGAAAGTTTGATAAATACGGTATTTAAACCAGAAAATTCCACGGCAAAACTTACTGCTTTAAAGAAACTTTATGATTACACTTTACAGTTACCATTCTACAGAGTAAAATCTGTGGCTAAAACAGATATGAATGGTGTATATACTGTAAATATAGAATACGATGAAGAGATAGGTGTAAATCTTTTAGTAGAAGATAACAGGGAGGTCGGAGAATTTATATAGTAGAAGATATACAAAGCATAAAAATTACGGGTTTAATGATAAATTACTACTATATATGTAAAAGAAAGTTATGGCTTTTTTCAAATAGGTTATCTTTTGAACACCTGTCAGAAAGAGTTTTGCTTGGTAAACTACTCCATGAAGATAGTTTTAGAAATTTAGAGGATAGAGAAATTGTGATAAATGATTTAATTAAAATAGATATTATAAACAAAGACAAATTACATGAGATAAAGCTATCAGACAGAATGCATACAGCTACTACTATGCAGCTTGCTTATTATCTTTACTATCTCAAACAATTAGGTATAAACAAAGAGGGAGTTATAAATTATCCAATTCAGAAGAAGAAATTTTTATTAAAGTTAGATGAGAATTTAGAAAACCAATTAAAACAAGCTATTGAAGATATCCAAAATGTAATAAAGCTTAATAAACCACCAGCTATAGAAAAGAAAGATTACTGTAAATCTTGTGCTTATTTTGAATTTTGTTTTGTGGGATAATTTATGGCAAGAAGGTTCTATATAAATTCATCTGGAAGATTAAAAAGAAAAGATAACACGATATACTATGAAATAGAAAAAGATGGAAATTTAAATAAGATACCTATACCTGTAGAAGATATATCCGCAATTTATCTGTTTTCAGAAACAGATTTAAATACAAAGGTTTTAAATTATCTCTCTCAGTATGATATTCCTATACATGTATTTAATTATTATGGTTATTATTCTGGAACATTTTTACCTAGAAAAAAGAATATTTCCGGTAATCTGATTATCCAACAGGTAAAACATCATATAGACGAAAATAAAAGATTATACCTTGCAAAAAAATTTATAGAGGGATCGGTGTTCCATATAAAAAGAAATCTTAAAGAATACTCAATAGATATAACTCCTATTTTAGAATTAGAAGAAAAAATAGATGAAGCAAAATCTATTCCCGAATTGATGGCAATAGAAGGAAATATAAGAAATATTTATTACAAAAACTTTAACCTTATAATAAAAAACATGGATTTTTTCTTGGATAGAAGAGAGTATAATCCTCCACCAAATCCTATAAATGCAATTATATCTTTTGGTAATTCTGTTATGTACAGTATTGTTTTGACAGAGATTTACAGGACTCATCTTGAACCATCCGTAAGCTATTTACACTCTCCTCTTGAAAAGAGATTTTCTTTGGCTTTGGACATTGCAGAGATTTTTAAACCTTTTATTATAGATCCACTTATTTTTAAGCTAATAAACTCTGGAGTTCTAAAAATAAATCACTTTGAAAAAGAGTTAAATTTTGCATATCTTAATGAAGAAGGAAGAAAAATTTTCCTCCAAAAACTTGAAGATAAACTGGAAAATAACACTATAAAACATAGAACTTTATCTAGGAATGTTTCATACAGGTACTTAATAAGATTAGAATGTTATAAATTGATAAAACATCTGTTAGAAGAGCAAATGTATATACCATTCAAAACTTGGTGGTAAATTATGTATGTTATAGTTTGTTATGACATTACGGATGAGAATAGATTAAATAAGGTTAGAAAGATTTTAAAGAAATATCTTAACTGGGTTCAATATTCAATATTTGAAGGAGAACTAACTTTAGGAAAATTAAAAAAATGCCAATCGGAAATATTAAATGTAATCAAACCTGACGAAGATAGTGTTTATTTTTATACAACAGAGTTTCCTCATTTGATAAAGAAAGATATTTTAGGGCAAAACAAAAATCCTTTAAATATATTTATCTAAAATTTAAAATTTTGTGCTATAATTTTTATATATATCTATGAGACCTTGGAAATTGAATAGGTGCCTACACGGAAATTGTTTTAAATGATTGATAAAAACCGTTATTCATTTTTGGGGTGCTGAAAAACGCTTTCAACCTTGTGGTTGTAGTGCATCCTACTTTTCGGATTTTAAAAATGCAAGTAGGCTTCAATTAAGGCCGATTTGGAAATATAACAGAAAATATATTTCTGTTATATGACTTCCGCTGCAAAAATGCTTAATTTGGCGTTATTCACTACAAGTAAGTGAATGGCTAAAAATTATTGACAACATTAAAAATTTCCGTTATTATTTTTTATGCAATTTTTAACGGGTTTTGTCTGAACCGTGTGGGATATAAAGTTAGCAACTGTTAATCTATTATTAGACAATGTTAAAACAATGTTTTGTCTGAACCGTGTGGGATATAAAGTCAAGAAACGCATTTGAAAGCACCTACGACCTGTTAGTTTTGTCTGAACCGTGTGGGATATAAAGGTTCTTAATACATTATAGTCTAACTCTTTTAATACAAGTTTTGTCTGAACCGTGTGGGATATAAAGGGGCTGCAGGATAAGAAGAAAAGTCTGGTTGATAAAGTTTTGTCTGAAC
>JBBFMH010000064.1:0-8360 GCA_037478615.1 Hydrogenothermaceae bacterium | reverse complement strand
TCCCTCTTCAATAGCAACTTCAAAATCGTGAGACATACCCATAGAAAGATGAGGCAACTTAATATTATACATTTTTTCCAACTCTTCTTTTAATTTCCTTAACTTGATGAAGTATGGTCTAACATCCTCAGGATTTTCAAAGTATGGAGGAATTGCCATCAATCCATTTATCTTAATATTTTTCAAAGATAAGCAGTGTTCAAAAAGCTTATGTAAATTTTCCTCTCTTACTCCGTACTTAGATTCTTCTCCAAAGTTAACCTCTATAAAACATTCCTGAGTTTTCCCTATTTTTGAAGCTCTTTTATCTATCTCATCTGCTAACTCTTCTCTATCAACAGAGTGTATAACTTCAAAGTATTTAACTGCGTACTTTACTTTGTTTGTTTGTAGTCCTCCTATGAGATGCCAGTGTATATCCTTATACTCTTTTAAAGTTTCTATCTTCTGAATTCCTTCTTGAACCTTATTCTCTCCAAAGTATCTTATACCGCATTTATAAGCCTGTATAACTTTCTCCGGAGGTTGAGTTTTTGATGCTGCAAGTAGTATAACATCTTTAGGGTCTCTTCCAACCTTTAAACAGGCTCTATATACTCTCTCTAAAATCTTTTCTACATTTTCACATATCTCCATAACTCTTTCCCTGTCTTTGGTTTTAAAAATTATACCACTTTAAGAATTACCAATATGTGAGTTTTGTATAGTTAGATTATTTGATTTTACCATAGTAAAACCTCTTGACAAAATTCAGATTATGATGTATCATTTAAAATGTAATAAAAAATTCAGAAAGGAGGTAAGAAAGCATGGCAAAGTTAAGACCTCTCTATGACAGAGTTGTTATCAAAAGAGTTGAGGAAGAAGTTGCAAAAACTCCAGCTGGAATTATAATCCCGGATACAGCAAAAGAAAAACCACAGATCGGTGAAGTTGTTGCAGTTGGAGAAGGTAAAGTTTTAGAAAATGGAAATGTTGTTCCTCTCAAAGTTAAAGTTGGTGACAAGGTTTACTTCAGCAAGTATGCTGGAAATGAAGTGAAAGTTGACGGTGAAGAGCTTATCATCTTAAGAGAAGATGATATTCTTGCAGTAATTGAGTAATAAAAAATTTAAGATAAAGGAGGTAAGAAGATGGCAGCAAAAAGACTTGTTTATGGTGATGAGGCAAGAGCTAAATTAAAAGCAGGTGTTGACAAACTTGCAAACGCTGTAAAAGTAACTCTCGGTCCAAGAGGTAGAGAGGTAATATTAGAGAAAAAATGGGGCTCCCCTGTTGTTACAAAAGACGGTGTATCCGTTGCTAAGGAAATAGAGCTTGCAGATCCTTATGAAAATATGGGTGCTCAGCTTGTTAAAGAAGTTGCTTCCAAAACTGCAGATGTAGCAGGAGATGGAACAACTACAGCTACAGTTTTAGCTCAAGCTATCTATGAGGAAGGTTTAAAAGCTATAGCATCCGGAGCTAATCCTGTTTATGTTAAAAGAGGAATTGACGAAGCTGTAAAAATAGTTATTGAGGAACTAAAGAAAATATCCAAACCTGTTTCCGGAAGAAAGGAGATAGAGCAAGTTGCTACGATCTCCGCTAACAACGATCCAGAAATAGGTAAAATCATAGCTGATGCTATGGAAAAAGTAGGAAAGGATGGCGTTATAACTGTTGAGGAGTCTAAAGGTGCTGATACAACCCTTGAAGTAACAGAAGGTATGCAGTTTGACAGAGGATATCTATCTCCATACTTTGTAACAAATCCTGAGAAGATGGAAGCTGTTTTAGAAAATCCATACATCCTTATCTATGAGAAGAAGATAAACAACATAAGAGAGCTTCTACCTGTTCTTGAAAAGGTAGTTCAAGCTAACAAACCACTACTTATAATAGCTGAAGATGTTGAAGGTGAAGCTCTTGCAACACTCGTTGTTAACCATATAAAAGGTGTATTAAAGGTATGTGCTGTTAAAGCTCCAGGATTTGGTGAAAGAAGAAAAGCTATGCTCCAAGATATAGCTATATTAACAGGTGGAACTGCTGTAACAGAGGATCTTGGTATTAAATTAGAGTCTGTTGACCTTGATATGCTCGGTAAAGCTGACAAGGTTGTTGTTGATAAAGATAACACTACAATAATCGGTGGAAAAGGTAATCCTGAAGACATCAAGGCAAGAATAGAACAGATTAAGAAACAGATAGAAACAACAACTTCTGAGTATGACAAAGAAAAGCTCCAAGAGAGACTTGCTAAACTTGCAGGTGGTGTTGCTATCATAAAAGTAGGTGCTGCTACAGAGGCTGAGTTAAAAGAAAAGAAAGACAGAGTTGATGACGCAGTTCATGCTACAAAAGCTGCTGTTGAAGAAGGAATAGTTCCAGGTGGTGGTGTTGCCCTATACAGAGCTTCAAGAGCTCTCTGTAACATAAACGAGGAGAACTCTGACAAAGCTTGGGGTATCAAAATCGTTAAGAATGCATGTAAGATGCCTATTAAACAGATAGCTTACAACGCAGGATTTGAAGGCTCTGTAATCATAGAGAAAATCAAAGATATTGATAATGTTAACTACGGATTTAACGCAGCAACCGGTGAGTATGTAGATATGGTTGAATCCGGAATAATAGACCCAACAAAAGTTGTAAGAACAGCTCTACAAAATGCTGCTTCAGTTGCTGGAACAATGTTAACTGCTGAATGTCTCGTAGCTGAGATTAAGGAAAAAGAGGAGAAACTACCTGGAGCCGGTGGCGGAATGGGAGATATGGAGTTTTAAGATAAAACACTTACCTCCTCCTATTGAAGCCCCTCATACGAGGGGCTTTTTTATTTTTATGATAGAATAATCTCATGGTTTTAAAAGATGTAGGAGAGTTTGGCTTAATAGATAGACTTTCTAAGATAATATTAGAGGAAGATAGAGATATCTTAGTAAATATAGGTGATGATACAGCCTGCATAAAGGTCTGTGATAACAAAAATCTTCTTCTTACGGTAGATACTCAGGTTGAGAATGTTCACTTTATAAAAGATAGAATAAATCCAGTTGATCTTGGATGGAAATTATCAACTGCTAATGTAAGTGATATTGTTGCCTGTGGAGGTTATCCTAAGTATGCTCTTGTATCTGCTTCTCTTCCAAAAAATCTTGAAGTTGATTTTATAGAGAGTGTTTATTACGGCATAAGAGAAGCTCAAGATTTCTACCGTTTTAAAACCGTAGGTGGAAATATAACTTCTTCTAATCAGATCATGATAGATATGACATTAATCGGTGAAAGTTCTACATTTATACCAAGATCCGGTGGAAAACCAGGACATTATCTTTATCTTACAGGGTATACGGGACTTTCAAGAGCCGGTTTAGATATAATACTCTCAGAAAAAAAAGATTTAACAGAAACGGAGAAATTTTTAGTAAAATCCCATTACAGACCTACAGCCAGGTTAGACAAACTATCTATACTTTTAAAGTTTGCAAAAAGTAGCATAGACATAAGTGATGGATTGGTTGCAGACCTTTACCATATATCAAAACAGAGTAAAGTTAAAGTGGTTATACAAAAATACAACTTACCTATGCATCCGGCACTTTTAGAATACTGTGAAAGTGTTGATAAAGACTTTTACGATTACATCCTTTACGGAGGAGAAGATTACCAAATAGCCTTTACCTCTGACAGTTTTATAGAGGAAGAAGATATTTATCTTATAGGCTATATCTCGGAAGGAGAAGGTGTGTTTTTAGAAGAAAACAACAGATCATCAAAACTACATGAAAAAGGATTTAACCATCTGATATAATTTTCAAAAAAAATTAAGTGAGGTAGGAAAATTGGACTATCATGTAAAAGATTTATCCCTTGCAGACAAAGGGCTTCTCAGAATACAGTGGGCTGAGAAAGATATGCCAGTTTTAAGACAGATAAGAGAGAGATTTGAAAAGGAAAAACCTCTTAAAGGTCTGACTATCGGAGCATGTCTACATGTTACTACGGAAACAGCAAATTTAATGATAACTTTAAAGTCAGCAGGAGCTGATGTATATCTAACTGCATCTAATCCCTTATCTACCCAAGATGATGTTGCAGCAGCTTTAGTGAAACATTTTGATATTCCTGTTTTTGCTATCCACGGAGAAGATAGAGATACTTACTACAAGCATCTTAATGCCGTTTTAGATAGAAAGCCAAATATAACTATGGATGATGGAGCTGATTTAATATCTCTCTTACATATGGAAAGACAGGATTTAATAGATAACGTTTACGGAGGCACAGAGGAAACAACAACCGGAGTTATAAGGCTAAAAGCTATGGCAAAGGAAGGGGTTTTGAGATTTCCAGTTATAGCTGTAAACGATGCATACACAAAACATCTCTTTGATAACAGATACGGAACTGGACAGTCAACAATTGATGGAATATTAAGAGCAACAAACAGATTACTTGCAGGATCTAAGTTTGTGGTTGCGGGATATGGATGGTGTGGTAAAGGTGTTGCTATGAGAGCCAGAGGAATGGGTGCAGATGTAATTGTAACGGAAGTAGACCCTCTTAAAGCCCTTGAAGCAGTCATGGATGGATACAGAGTTATGCCTATGGAAGAAGCTGCGAAGATAGGAGATTTCTTTGTTACAGTAACAGGGAATATAAATGTTATAGATAAACATCATATGGAAGTTATGAAAGATGGAGCGATAGTATCAAACTCAGGACATTTTGATGTTGAGATAAATTTAAAAGCCCTTGAAGAGATGGCTGTTTCTAAAAGGCAGATAAGAGATAATGTTATGGAATATACTTTAAGAAGGAAGATTGGTTAATTTAGCTGCTGCCGAGGGACATCCTGCACAGGTTATGGACATGTCCTTTGCAAATCAAGCTTTATCTGCAGAATTTGTATATAAAAATGCCGGAAAGTTAGAGAAGCAAGTTTACAAAGTTCCGGATGAACTTGACTTTGAAGTGGCAAAGATAAAATTACAGGCATTGGGAGTTAAGATTGACACACTTACAGATGAGCAGGTAAAATATCTAAGCAGTTGGGAGCATGGAACATAAAAAAACTAAACAAAGGAGTAGTGCCATGACAAGAGAAGAAGCTATCCAAAAACTATTGGAAACTGATAATGAGTTTAAACAGATGTATGAGGAACACAAAGAACTCGAGTGGAAAGTTTCAAAGATAGAAAAACATTTTCCTCCAGATCCTGAACTTGAAGCAGAAGAAGAGAGATTAAAAAGAAGAAAGCTCTATCTAAAAGATATGATGGAACTCAAAATAAAAGAGTTTATGTCTAAAAATCAGTAAATCTTATCTTTAGGGGGCTTTTGTCCCCTTCATCGTTTTAAATATCTTATGAATCTGATGAAAATCTTACCAAAATTTCTAATCTTGATGTAATATATTTATTCAAACAAACTTCAAGGAGTAAATAATGAGAAGTGATGAGATTAAAAAAGGTTTAGAGAGGGCTCCCCACAGAAGTCTTTTAAGAGCATGTGGTTTAACAGAAGAAGATTTTGGTAAACCATTTATAGGAGTAGCAAACTCATACATAGATATAATTCCTGGACATGTTCATCTGAGGGAATTTGCCCAGTATGTTAAAGAAGCCATAAGAGAAGCTGGTGGAGTTCCATTTGAGTTTAATGTTATAGGTGTTGATGACGGTATTGCGATGGGACATTCAGGAATGTTTTACTCTCTCCCAAGTAGAGAGCTTATAGCAGATTCTGTAGAAACGGTTGTTCAAGCCCATAAACTTGACGGATTGGTTCTTATACCTAACTGTGATAAGATAGTTCCAGGGATGATAATGGCAGCAGCAAGAGTTAATATACCAACTATACTCGTAAGTGGTGGTCCAATGGCGGCTGGACATACATCTACCGGAAAACCTATAGACTTGGCAACTGTTTTTGAAGCTGTAGGTTCTATAAAGAAAGGTTTAATATCACAAGAAGAACTTAAAGACATTGAGCAACATGCCTGTCCTACTTGTGGTTCTTGCTCTGGAATGTTTACTGCAAACTCTATGAACTGTTTGGCTGAGGTTTTAGGTATAGCTCTCCCAGGAAATGGTTCTATCTTGGCAGTAGATCCAAGAAGAAAAGAGCTTGCAAAACAAGCAGGAAGACAGATAGTTGAACTTGTCAAAGCAGGAGTTAAATTTAGAGATATAGTAAATTTTGAAACTATAGAGAATGCATTTACACTTGATATAGCTATGGGAGGCTCTTCAAATACAGTCCTGCATCTACTTGCGATAGCCCATGAAGCAGGTATAGAGTTTCCTGTCGAAAAGATAGATGAGATATCAGACAGAACACCAACATTATGTAAATTAGCTCCAGCTTCAACTTACCATATGGAAGATTTAGATAGAGCTGGAGGTGTATATGCTATACTTAAAGAGTTATCTAAGAAAAATCTCCTTCACCTTAATAGACCAACAGTCCTAATGAAGACCTTAGGAGAAGCCATAAAAGATGTAGAGGTAAAAGATTACAATGTTATTAGGCCTATAGATAATCCTTATAGTGATAAAGGAGGATTGGCAGTCTTGTTTGGAAATCTTGCTCCTTACGGAGGAGTGGTTAAAGCTGCGGCAGTAGATCCAAAAATTATGGTTCATAGAGGAAAAGCAGTTGTATTTGACAGTGAGGAAGAAGCAATAGAAGGTATTACAAGCGGAAAAGTTAAGGAAGGTAATGTAGTAGTAATAAGATATGAAGGGCCTAAAGGTGGTCCCGGAATGAGAGAGATGCTGGCTCCTACTTCTACTCTTATGGGAATGGGATTAGGAGATAAAGTTTCCCTCATAACAGACGGAAGATTTTCTGGGGCAACAAGGGGAGCCTGTGTTGGACATATATCTCCAGAGGCAGCAGCAGGAGGTCCAATAGGTATAGTTCAAGATGGTGATGAGATACTTATAGATATACCAAACAGAAAAATAGAGCTTCTCATATCTGATGAAGAGTTTAACAGAAGGATGAAGGAGTTTAAACCGAAGAAAAAAGAGATACAGAGCCCTTGGCTTAGAAGATACTCAAAGTTTGTCACATCTGCAAACAAAGGAGCAGTTTTATCAGATGAATGTTCATAAGGGGTGAATATGAGATATATTCAATCAGCAGAAAGTGTATGTTTAGGACATCCTGATAAGATAGCAGATATAATAGCAGATGCTATTTTAGACGACCTTATAAAAAAAGATCCATATACGCGGGCATCTATAGAAGTACTTATAACCATGGGACTTATACATGTTGCTGGAGAGATATCTACGGATGCCTATGCTGATATACCTACTATAGCAAGAAATACACTTATAGAGATAGGTTATACTAAACCAGAATATGGATTTGATGGTTATACAGCAGGAGTTATAACAACCATAAACGACCAAAGTCCGGAGCTTGCCCTTGGGATACCATCAAATGGAGCCGGAGACAGCTGTATAGTTGTAGGTTATGCTACAGATGAAACAGATAACTATATGCCTTTAGCATCAAATGTGGCAAATGAGATAACGAAGAAACTTGATACTTTGAGAAAAGATGGAACCTTAGAGTTCTTACGTCCTGATGGAAAAGCTATAGTGGTTGTTGAGTATGAAGATGATAAACCAGTTAGAATTCAAAGTATAGCTATTATGATCCAACATGAACCTTACATAACAGAAAAATCCCTCAGGGAAGCCATACATGAAGAGATTATAAAAAAGTTAAAATACAGAGAATATATAGATGAAAAAACAAACATAATAATAAATCCCCTTGGAAGATTTGTAATAGGGGGACCTATGGCTGATACCGGACTAACCGGTAGAAAAATAGTTGCAGATACATACGGAACAGCTGTGGCAAGTGGTGGAAGTGCATTTTCAGGAAAAGATCCAACAAAAATAGATAGATCTGCCTCATACTTTGCAAGATATGTTGCTAAAAATATAGTTGCGAAAAAAATAGCATCTAAATGTAAGGTTGAGATGGTGTATGTTATAGGACTTGAAAAACCTGTGGCTATAAACATTTCCTTGGAAGATGAAAAAATCGTAAAAAGACTTTACAATTTTACTGTAAATGATATAATAGAGATGTTTAATTTGAGGAAGCCCATCTATAAGAAGACGGCAGTTTTGGGACATTTTGGAGTTGATGAAGAAGAATTTTTATGGGAAAATTTAGATTTAAATTTTTAAATGGGGGATAGAAATGATAGAAACTGAAAATATAAGGATTTATGATTTTGAAGTTTTTAAAGCTCTTGTTGAGATAGAAATCGAAAGGATAAAGAGATACAAAAAATCAGAGAAATTTTCCATAGCTTTTATGTACTTTCCATCTATTGCGAACAT
>JBBFMH010000063.1:0-8517 GCA_037478615.1 Hydrogenothermaceae bacterium | reverse complement strand
GAGAAAAAGATACTGCATCTTATTGACGGGAAAAACAAAGTTGCAGATATAATCTATCAATCAAAGATAAATGATCTGATAGTTAAGAGAGGATTATATGGATTTTTAGCCTGCGGAATCATACAGAGAGAGAAGAAAAAAGAAAGGAAGATAGGGTTTGAGTTAACAAAATCACTTCTAAATAAAATAATATCTAAGATTAAGGGTCTATAATATGGCAGAGAAAAAAATAAAAATTGTTATTTCAGGACCTTATGCTGCAGGTAAAACTCAGTTTATAAACACTATAAGTGAAATAGAGACCGTAAAAACAGAAGCAAAAACCACAAAGGCAGGGGAAAAAGAGAAAAAAGATTACACAACAGTTGCCATGGATTTTGGAAGGATAAAGATAGATGATGAACATACTTTGTACCTTTTTGGTACTCCGGGACAGTCAAGATTTGATTTTATGTGGGACATATTAGGTAAAGGTATGGTTGGATTAGTTGTTTTAGTTGATAGCACTGATCCGGCAACATTCCATGAGGCAAGAAGGATAATCAACTACTTTGAGGCAAGATATCCTGCTCCTTTCGTAGTTGGATGTAATAAGCAAGATTTAAAGGGTGCATGGAGTCCGGAAGATATAAGAACAGCTTTAGACTTGGGAGATGATATAAAGGTTTTACCTTTAATAGCCACAGATAAAGAGAACGTTAAGAGAGTTTTACTTACACTATTAGACGAAATAGCCAGATATATATAGACAACATTATCCAATTAAGTATCTGATAATATAAATCTCCTCCCTGTCGGGAGGAGCATGACATGGTTACACCGTTAAATATATGAGCTCTTCTTTACCGATTTGATGGAAGTTTAAGTATCTGTAAATTTCATCTTCTTTTCCGGCAAGTTTCTTAGGAACTATACTCATATACTCTTCAACAGTTGGAAGTCTTCCAAGTATTGCACACACAGCTGCAAGCTCAGCAGAACCAAGGTAAACTTTTGCATCTTTACCCATTCTGTTATCAAAGTTTCTCGTAGAAGTAGAGAATACAACAGCACTGTCTTTTACCCTTGCCTGGTTACCCATACACAAGCTACATCCTGGGACCTCTGTCCTTGCTCCAGCTTGCCCGTATATAGCATAATACCCTTCTTCCCTCAACTGTCTTTCGTCCATCTTTGTAGGAGGAACTATCCAAAGTCTCGTAGGAACTTGTCCTTCTCCCCTTAGAACTTCACCGAGGGCTCTGTAATGTCCTATATTTGTCATACAGCTACCTACAAAAACTTCATCTATATGTTTAGGTCTTCTTTCATCTGCGAGGACTTCCGATAGTGTTGCAACGTCATCTGGATCGTTAGGACATGCAACGATAGGCTCTTTTATCTCATTTAGATTTATCTCTATAACTGCTGCATACTCTGCATTTTCATCTGGTTCAAGTAGCACAGGATTATCAAGCCAAGCTTTCATCTTATCTGCTCTTCTCTGTAATGTTCTTGCATCTTGATAACCTGCTTCAATCATAGCTTCTATAAGTTTTATGTTTGACTCTATATACTCTATTACAGGCTCTTTATCAAGTCTCACCGTGCAAGCGGCAGCACTTCTTTCAGCAGATGCATCTGCAAACTCAAAAGCCTGCTCAACTTTCAAGTAAGGTAATCCCTCTATCTCAAGTATCCTTCCTGCAAATACATTTTTCTTTCCCTTTTTCTCAACTGTAAGTAATCCCTGTTTTATGGCATAGTAAGGGATTGCATTTACAAGGTCTCTTATTGTTATTCCAGGCTGTATCTCCCCTTTAAATTTTACCAATACAGACTCTGGCATAACAAGTGGCATAGTTCCTGTAACAGCTGCAAACGCAACCAATCCTGACCCAGCAGGGAAAGATATACCTATAGGGAATCTGGTATGACTGTCTCCTCCTGTTCCAACTGTATCAGGTAAAACCATTCTGTTAAGCCAAGAGTGTATGATACCGTCTCCCGGTCTTAATGACACACCTCCTCTGCTTATTATAAACGGAGGTAATGTGTGGTGAAGTTTTACATCTGCAGGCTTTGGATAGGCTGCAGTGTGACAGAAACTCTGTAATACAAAATCACAACTAAATCCAAGAGCTGCAAGCTCTACTATCTCGTCTCTCGTCATAGGTCCGGTTGTATCCTGAGAGCCTACTGTTAAAACCTGTGGCTCAACATACATTCCCGGTCTAACTCCTGGCATACCACAGGCTTTTCCAACTATCTTCTGTGCAAGTGTATAACCTACACCTTCTTTTTCCGGTGGTTGCTCTGGTCTTATAAATATATTTTCCTCTGGTAAACCTAATGCCTCCCTTGCTTTCCTCGTCAAACCTCTACCTATTATCAGAGGTATTCTTCCACCGGCTCTTACTTCATCTGGTAATGTGTTTGGTTTTAATTTAAATTCAGATACAACCTCACCATTTTTAACTATCTTTCCTTCGTAAGGATATATCTCTATAACATCACCAGTTTCTAACTTTGTCACATCAGCTTCTATCGGTAAAGCTCCCGAGTCTTCAAGAGTGTTGAAGAAGATAGGTGCTATTATTCCACCTATAACAATCCCACCAGTTCTCTTATTTGGAACATGGGGTATATCCCTTCCTATGTGCCATATGAGAGAGTTTGCAGCAGATTTTCTACTTGAACCTGTCCCAACTACATCACCTACGAAAGCAACAGGATATCCTGACTTTTTAAGGTCATTTATCTTCTCTATAACATCGGGCATCTTTGCTTTCAGCATACTTAAAGCATGGAGAGGTATATCACTTCTTGTGGCTGCTTCTGTAGCAGGAGAAAAGTCATCTGTATTGGTTTCTCCCGGAACTTTAAAAACTATGGCAGTTATCTTCTCAGGTAAAGGCTCTCTATTTAAAAACCACTCAGCATTTGCCCATGACTCTAAAACCTGCTTGGCATAAGGATTATTCTTTGAAAGTTCAACTATATCGTTAAATGCATCGTAGACCAGTAGTGTATTTTTAAGAGCGTTTGCTGCCTCTTGAGCAACTTCTGGGTCTCTATGGGATAGAGCATCTATGAGAGGTTTAACATTATAACCACCAAGCATAGTTCCAAGTATTTCAACAGCTTTTTTAGGAGATATTGCCGGAGAGTGGGTTTTTCCTTGAACTATATCATTTAAAAAAGCAGCTTTAACATAAGCTCCTTCATCTACTCCTGGGCTAACTCTGTTAACAAGAAGATCCATCAAAAAATCTTCTTCAATTATGGGGATCTCCTTCAAAAGTTCAACAACAGCAGCAACCTGTTTTGCATTTAAAGGCAGAGGTGGTATCCCTAACTTAGCTCTCTCCTCTACATGTTTTCTATACTCTGCTAAAAATCCCATTCTTTTACCTCTTACTAATTATTTTTACATATAATATTTTATCTCAATTTTAAAATTTTAAAACGATGTTTTATTTTAATTATAACGATAGGAGTAATATATGGATATAGAAGTTATAGATACTGGTTTAATTGATTACAGAGAAGGCATCGAGTTTATGAGGGAGATTCATCATAAAGCTTACAACAAAAGAGAAAAAAATTATCTCATCCTATGCCAACATTTCGACGTTTACACTGTTGGTTATAATGAAAACAGAGTGTTTCCTGTAGAAACTGTTAAGACCGATAGGGGAGGATCGATAGTGTTCCACACACCAGGACAACAGATATTTTACTTTGTTTTTGAAGTTAAATCTCCAAGGATTTTTTACAGAAAAGTTATAGAATCCTTTTATGAACCTTTAAAGCAGTTAGACAGCAGGATAGTTTATCTGCCAAAAATTCCTGGATTTTATATAGATAACAGAAAATTAGGATTTTTAGGATTTAGATATAAAAATGGATATTCCTTACACGGAGTAGCTATAAATCACAGTGTAAATCTTGAGAAGTTCAATCTGATAAATCCCTGTGGACTTGAAGGTTATAAGGCAACTTCCCTAAAAGAAGAGGGTATAGACATAGGCATCCAAGATTTAAAGGAGATTATAGTTAAGAGTATAATACAAAACTTCAAATAGTTATGTATGGTTTTGGCTCTCCAAGATAAAAACCTTGAGAAAAATCTATTCCAATTTCCTTAACTACCTTGAAAACCTCTTCACAGTGGACAAACTCTGCAATAGTTTTTATGCCAAGTTTCTTAGAGAAGTCAGTTATAGTCTCTACTATAATTCTCGATTCTCTATCTGTATGTATATTCTTAATTAAAGATGAATCTATTTTAAGATAATCTACTTTCAATTTTAAAAGATATTCGAAGTTAGAATAACCACTACCAAAGTCATCTATAGCTATCTTTGCTCCATACGTTTTTACCTGCTTTATAAACTCAAGAACTTCATCAAAATTTTGAATACCCTCTGACTCTAAAAGCTCAAAGGTTATATTAGCTCCATTATTTTTAAGCTGGTTAAATATCTCAAGAACGATGGTTTCGTTTAATATATCTTTTATGGATAAATTTACAGATATCTCTACATTGTAATCTCTTGAAATTTTAAATGCCTGTTTCACTACTTCTGACGTTATATGAGGATACAGTTTTGCTTTTTTTGCTATATCTAGGAAATAAAACGGTGATATAAACTTTTCTCCCTCTTTTATTCTTACAAGTGCTTCAAACTTCCCTATCTTTCTCGTATCGTTATCAAATATAGGTTGATAGAACAAAACTATCCTGTTTTGATTTATTGCATTTTTAAGGATTTTTACCCATTTTAAATTCTCTTCATACTGTTTCTGCAGCTCAAGATTTTCATTGTAAATGAAGAAAGGTTTCCTATTTTCTTTTGCGTACTTTAAAGCCATGTCAGCTTTTTCAAGTATGTTCCTGGCGTTAAATTCACTAGGTATAGCTATACCTATTGTAACATCTATATTTATCTCATAACCTTCAACATCAAAAGGTTTAGACTGTATGTATGCAATTAAACCGTTAACAAAGATATCAAGGTTAGAGGAGTAAATGAATCTATCTATGAGGATTGCAAATTCATCCCCACCTATTCTGTAAACTTGAAAGTTATGATTTTGAGTATACTCCTTAATTCTACTGGCTACACTTATCAGAATTTTATCTCCTATATTAAATCCATAAACATCGTTTATCTCTTTGAATGAATCTATATTTATGAGGATTACTTTTGGGTTGAAAATTCTATCAAGGTCAATAGTCAACTTAAATCTATTTGGAAGTCCTGTTAAATAATCTATATAAAGTCTTTCTTTCTTCTCTGTTATATCTTTTTTTATACCTATAAAGTAAGCTATCTCTCCAGTTCTATCTCTTATCGGAATTACGATTAACTCTATGTCTTTTATATCTCCAGATTTTGTTTTAACAGATACCTCTCCAGTAAATGAACCCTT
Organism: Hydrogenothermaceae bacterium; assembly: GCA_037478615.1. Lineage (GTDB taxonomy): Bacteria > Aquificota > Aquificia > Aquificales > Hydrogenothermaceae > JAOABC01. Next base: position 3,099 of record JBBFMH010000063.1, on the reverse strand, counting down.
TTCTAAGACTTCTTTTATAATTTTATCAAAGTCTGATTTTTTCATATGTATTAACGGAGTTTTACCCTTAATCTCTTCTTGTGAGTAGCCAAGTAATTTTTCATGAGCTTTGTTTTGCTCTATATAAAAGCCATTTTTATCTATAATAGCTACAGCTTCATTTATATTTAGGAAAACTTCCTCTATAATACTTAATCTACTTTCAAGTTTTTCTTTAGCTTCAAAAAGCTCTTTATTAAGATTATCTATATGGGTTAAATCTCTGGCATTTATAATTATTGATGATATATTCCCCTTTTCATCGTATAAAGCATTCACATTTTTGATGACGTGAATAATCTCCCCATCCTTTCTACGAAAATGAGTCTCCTGATCTAAGCATTTACCAGTTTCTTTTACAGAGATCATACAAGCATTATAAATTGATTCTTCTATGGCTATCTCTCTAATGTTTCTTCCTATAGATTCTTCCTTTGAATATCCTAATATCTCACAGAAAGATTCATTAACATACTGTATTATCCCATCTACATTTATCGTAAAAATAATATCTGGAGATCTCTCTATAATCTTACAAACGAGATCTAAATCTAAATGTGTAAATTGCTTCTCATTCGTTTTCATTTTTCTTCCTGTAAAAATCGTACTTTAAATTTCTGAACCAAACTATGGCTTCTTCCTTTGTTTCAAAATACATAGACTTTATAGGACTTGGATGGTTTGTATAGAACAACCAGTAAAATTTACCATTTTCTTCTTGTAATGACACGGCCGCTATGTTTTCAACCAATATGTAAGTGTTTTTGTCTATCTCAAAAAACATCTAACTTTCTTCTTTATTTAGTTGCCGGTGTTTCTTTATAAACCATTTAACGGAAGAAAAAGTAAGTATGGAGAGAGTTATAACCGCCGCAGTTAACTTAGAGTTTCCCATATCCATAATGCCTATTCTATACATACTAAACCATATAAAGATATAGGTAAGATAAAGTCCATACAGAAGAAGCAATATAGAAAACGACTCCCAAACAATCTTTCCTATCATACAAACACCCAAATTTTTAGTTTAACATAAATAGTTTATCATGTTATTATTATCGATTGAAATTGTAAAATTTTGAGGTGTAAATGTTTGTCTTTGTGTTTTTAAGTATCTACTTTTTGATAAATTTGTATTTTTTTAGAAAAATAAAGAGTGTTTTTTATATTAAAGTCAAATCTGTATATATTCCAGCTTTTCTCTTCACACTCTCTCCTGTTTTCTATAAAACCTATGATAAAGCCGGATATGATAACTTTTTACTGTCCTTTATGATACTCTTATGGATGGGATTTGTTATGCTATTCTTCATATTTTTCTTCTTAGTAGAAACCTATAACACAAGTCTAAAAGTTATAGAAAAAATAACGGGACACAATCCTATTCCTTCAATATCTGATAAAAAAGCATTCACAGTTATACTCTTGCTGAGTTTATTTACAACAACTTATGGCTACCTTGAAACACTAAATTTAAAGATCTATAGATTTAAAATCCATTCTGAAAAAGTTGAAAGAGATATAAAAGTTATGCAGATATCTGATTTACATCTCAATCAGGTTATGAGGGAAGATAAAATAAGGAAGGTATTGGATGTATATAACAGAGAGAAACCAGATATAGTAATATCTACAGGAGATTTAGTTGATGGAAACATAAAGTATAAACATTCCTACATTGAGCTTCTCCAAAAGATGAATCCACCTTTGGGGAAATATGCAATTTTGGGAAATCACGAGTATTATGCAGATGTGGAGCAGTCCATAGAATTTACAGAAAAAGCCGGATTTAAACTTTTGAGAGATGATATTTTTTACTTACAGGACAGTATTGTTTTAGTTGGTGTAGATGATGAGGAGGCAGAGAGATTTGGTGTAAATAGGAATACCACAGATCTGGATCTTTTGAGTAAAGTTGATAGAGATAAGTTTGTTATATTCTTAAAACATCAACCGAAGATAGATGAGAGATACAGAGATAAGTTTGATTTAGCATTAGCTGGACATACACATGGTGGTGTTTTGTTTCCAGTAAGATACATACTGAGGGAAATATTTATCATAGATGCGGGATTAGTAAGATTGGGTAAGGGATATGTTTTTGTAAGTAGGGGTGTTGGAACAGGAGGACCTCCTGTAAGGATAGGTGCATTTCCGGATGTGGCTATCTTCGAGATAAAAAAATCCCCCAAACCTTAGGGGGATAAGGAGGTTAGTATCATGAAAATTCGAATATTATTATACCATATCCTTTACTGGCAAATTTATGATAAAAACTGTTTTTCCATCATCTCTAAAATAAGAGAGATTACCACCAAAAATAGAAATTCTATTTTTGAGATTCCTTAATCCAATTCCTTCTTTTATGCCTTTAAAATCATTACCATCATCTATAACTTCCACAACCAGAAAGTTATCACTCTTCCTTACATTTATCCATATATTACCTTTTGACTTTACTCCATGTTTTATAGCATTTTCAACCAGTATCTGTATTGATAACTTTGGTACAGGGTAATGGAGAGTTCTTTCATCTATATCCATATGTATAGATATGCCTGGAAACCTCATAGTCTGTATGAACAAAAAGTTTTTGACTATCTCAAGTTCTTTCTCTAAGGTTATCCAGCTGTCTTCTTCTATTATATCTCTTAGAAATTTAGAGAGCTTAATCAATGCTTCTTCTGCTTTTTCTCTATCTATATGGATAAGCTCAGCTATAACATTTAGAGAGTTAAAGAGATAATGAGGATTTATCTGATATTCCAAAGCTTTTAGTTTTGTCTCTATAATAGATTTTTCAAGGTCAGCTTCCTTTTTTCTCAAAGAAACTATCTTGTATAGAAGATAGCCTATAAGTGCCGTTAAAAATCCTACAATTAGAGACCCTGTTATAGCAGTACTGTAAGATAGATTTAAAGCTATTAAGTTTAGATAGTTGATAACAGTATAGGATATAAGAGATCCTATTGTTCCAGCAACAAATGAAACGAAAAGACTAAAAGGAGTCCAGATTTTTTCAGGTAAAAATTTAAGTAGATAGCTGTTAGAAAAATTTAT
>JBBFMH010000062.1:0-8608 GCA_037478615.1 Hydrogenothermaceae bacterium | reverse complement strand
TCTCTTGAAGTATCAAACCAGAGATTTGGCGGAATATACAAGAATGTAAAATTAATACCGGCTGATATAGAGATAACATCTCCTTATGAGTTAAAGGTTGGAGAATATACTCTGTATATATTGCCGATGACTCCGGCTCACACTAACAACGATATAGTAGTTCTTATAAAAGAAGAAAATATACTTTTTGCTGGAGATTTAGTTTATCTGAACAGGATTCCGTTTGTGGGAGATAGAGGTGCTTCTGTTAAAAACTGGCTTAAAATTCTTAAAGATATAGAAAATTTAAAACCTAAAATTATCCTTGGGGGACATAACGAGCCAATGGATATGCAGGCTCTTAAATTTACATATGAATATCTAAACTATATTAGAGAAACTGTAAAAAAACTAAAGGAAGAAGGTAAAACCTTAGATCAGATAAAAGCTTACATAAATCAAAATTCCCCGTATAAAAATTTTGTGATGTATGACACATTTAACGATCCCAATATCTATAAAATCTATAATGATTTAGATTTAGAAGATTTTGAATAAAACCGAGGTGGTAGTGTTATGAAGAGATTTGTTGCACTTTTTGTATTATTTATCTTCTCTCTTTCTTTTGCTGAAGATAATCCAAAAGCTGTAATTAACCTTACAACCGGAGATTTAAACAGATTTAAAATGTATCTTTTAAGTGGTGTTGCTAACTCTGCCGAGTACTACAAAAACAATCTTAAAGAACTTAAAGTAGTGGTAGTTATACATGGAGATGCTTATAAATTCTTTATAAAAGATATAAATAACTCACCATATAAAAATGATAAGCTATTAATTGAAAATCAAAAAGAGATAGAGGCAAAACTCAATTATCTGTCAAAAAATTATGGTGTTAAATTTGTGATGTGCGAACAAGGTATGAAGGGAAGGAAGATAGACCCTAAAACACTCTATCCATTTGTTGAACTTGTGGAAAATGCATTCATAGCTCTTGTAGATTGGCAAAACAAAGGATATGCTTATATTCCATTACATTAGACATTTTGATATAATTTTTTTATAAAAAGTGGAGGTTGTTTTATTATGAAAAAAGCTTTATTTGGACTTTTATCTGTTGCCTTGATATCTTCTCTTTCCTATGGAATGGGAAGTGATGCACCACCTAAAGCCAAAAAAGAAACTCAAAAAAATCAACCAGCTCAATCAAAGTCAGAAAATATATCTCCTTCAGGAAAAGGTTTAGTTATATATAAGGTAGATGGAGACCCAGGTGATGTGATGATTGCCTTAAAAGGTAATCTCGAAGCATCTCAGATTATAGTAGTTACAACTACAGACCCGGCAGCACCATTGGCAAACAACATAAAACTTTTTCCAGATTATAAAAAACTAAAAGTTGATTATATTCAAAACTTTTTGGTTACAAGTATGACAACCCTTTACAAAATCTTTACAAACGACCCGAATGCTATGGTTATATCCCCGCTGGTTATAACAATTTATCAGTATGAGGGAGATGATAAAACCTATATAGTCAGGACAAAACCTTCTTTACTACTTGATGGGACAAAATATCCAGAGGCAAAAAAAGCTGTTGAAGAGTTAGAAGACAGAATAGACAAAGCAATAAAACAACTTCTCTAAGTATAAGAGGGGTCAATCCCCTCATTTACTCTGTCCCAGTTAAATCTATCTTCCATATATTTACCCGTACTTTTTCTTTGAAAAATCATAATTTTTAATCTATATTATACTATCCAAATTTAACAAGAGGTGAAGTGTATGGTTTATGATACAGAGTTTGGAGTTGTTGTTGTTGGTGGTGGACATGCAGGTATAGAGGCAGCTTTAATATCTGCAAAAATGGGAGTTAAAACGGCTTTAATTACCTTAGATAAAGAAAAGATAGGTCTTATGCCGTGTAATCCGGCAATAGGAGGAATTGCAAAAGGTATAGTTGTTAGAGAGGTTGATACTTTAGGTGGAGAGATGGGAAAAGCTATAGATAAAACAGGAATACAGTATAAAATGCTTAACACACGGAAAGGTCCAGCAGTTCAATCACCAAGAGCTCAAGCTGATAAAGAGGAATATAGAAAATATATGGTAAATAAAACTCAGAATACTGAAAATTTAACAGTTATAGAAGATGAAGTGATAGATATAGTTTTAAGGAAAAATTCAGATGAAGTAGAAGGAGTAATAACAGCTAATGGGATAAAGATAAAAACAGATGCTGTAGTTGTAACAACTGGAACATTCTTAAACGGTGTTATACATATAGGAGATAAGAGATTTTCTGCCGGAAGAATAGAGGAAAGACCAGCAACAAAACTTCCAGAGTTTTATAAGAAACATGGATTTGAAATGGCGAGATTTAAAACTGGAACTCCGGCAAGATTGGACAAAAGAACCATAGATTTCTCCGGACTTGAAGAGGCAAGGGGAGATAATCCTGCACCTAAATTCTCTTTTTGGACTCATCCAGAGGGAACTTACTGGTTTAACTTTGAAGATGAAGTTCCATGTTATATAACTTATACAACACCTAAAACTCACAAAATTATAAAGGATAACCTACACAGAACTGCACTTTACGGTGGAGCAATCACAGGAATAGGACCAAGATACTGCCCTTCCATAGAAGATAAAATAGTTAAATTTGAGGGGAAAGAGAGACATACGATATGGCTTGAACCAGAAACGAGAGATGGTATAAGTATATATCCTAATGGGATGAGTACATCTCTTCCTGAAGAGATACAGTGGGAGATGTACAGGACTATACCTGGCTTGGAAAATGTGGTTTTACTAAAACCAGCCTATGCTATAGAGTATGATATTGTTATGCCGACAGAACTCTATCCGACCCTTGAAACTAAGAAAGTTAAAGGACTTTTCCATGCAGGAAACTTCAACGGCACAACGGGATACGAAGAAGCAGCAGGACAGGGAATAGTAGCAGGAATAAATGCAGCATTGAAATCTCTCGGCAAAGAAGAACCTTTTGTAGTTAATAGAGATGAAGGGTATATTGGAGTTATGATAGATGACCTTACAACAAAAGGAGTTATAGAACCATATAGACTGTTTACATCTCGGTCAGAGTATAGACTTCACATAAGACAGGATAACCCTATATTGAGACTGTATGAAAAAGCTTATAGAATAGGTACTTTAACCGAAGATGAATATAAATTTGTTAAAGATATAGAAAAAGAGATAAATTACTGGCTCAATAGATACAGAGAAGAAACAGTAAAGTTAGGAGATAGGAGAGTATCTATTTTTAACTATTTACAGAAGCCGGAGGTAGATATAGAGAAACTATCAGAAGAAGGATTTCCAACTCCAACTCAAGAGTATGTAAAAGATGAAGTTGAGATTCTTGTAAAGTATGATGGGTATTTTGAGAGAGAAAAAAAGTTGAATGAAAAGATGAAGTACTTAGATAGTATAAAGATACCTGCTGATATTGATTACTCACAAGTAGCAGGACTTACAAAGGAAGCGGTTCAAAAACTTTCAAAAGCAAAGCCTTTAACATTAGGACAGGCATCAAGGTTAGAAGGAATAACTCCAGCAGCAATAACAGCGATATTGGTTCATATAGAGAAGCTGAGGGAAAAGAAAAAAACCGGTTGATAAATTTTATATTACTGTTTATATTTAAGAGTTAAGGGAATCCGGAGGTATATAATGGCTTATATAGAAGAAAGAGTAGAAAGTCTCGAAGAAACAGCAGATAAACTTCTTGAATTAGTTAGAGAACTTTATAAAAGTATAAAAGAATCTGAAATCCAAAGAGAAAAAGACCGTCAAGAGTGGGAAAAACGCATGAAGGAGGCCGAGGAAAAAAGAGAAAAGGACCGTCAAGAATGGGAAAAACGTATGAAAGAGGCCGAAGAAAAAAGAGAAAAGGACCGTCAAGAATGGAACGAGAAGTTTGAGAGAGAAAGAAAAGAATGGAATGAAAAATTTGAGAGAGAAAAGCAAGAGTGGAATGCAAAATTTGAAAGAGAAAAGCAAGAATGGAACGAGAAGTTTGAGAGGGAAAAGCAAGAATGGAATGAAAAGTTTGAAAGAGAAAAACAGCAACGGGAAGAAGAGTTTAAAAAATCTCAACAGGAATGGGATAGAAAGTTTGAACAGCAGAAAAGAGAAGATAGGAAAAAGTGGGAAGAAATGGTCCTGAGATTGGGAACTTTGGTTGAAGATATAGTAGCACCTAATATTGAAACAATAGCAAAAAAATATTTCGGCTGTGTTGATGTTATATTTGACGGTATACGGATTAAAAAGAGACATTTTGCAGATAGAGGCAAAAGAAGGGAGTTTGATTTTATCCTTGTGTGTGATGATGTTATACTTCTGAATGAGACAAAAGCAAATCCAAGACCTGAGTATGCGAAGGAGTTTGTTGAGTTTGTGAAGAGTGGAGAGTTTTGGGATTACTTTCCGGAGTATAGGGATAAAAAACTTATACCTATATTTTCAACTCTTTACATGCCAGAAGATATTGTTTCATATCTTACAAGAAACAAGATATATGCTCTTGCTATGAAAGGTGATGAGATGGATATTTTAAATTACAATGAGGTTTCAGAAAAGTAGCGGAAACTTATTTTTGCAGGAGGAATAATATGGAGAAACTATACATATTTGATACCACATTGAGAGACGGAGAGCAGGCACCAGGTTTTTCTATGACGGTGGAAGAAAAGGTTAAAATGGCTCTCCAACTTGAAAAGCTTGGTATTGATGTTATAGAAGCTGGATTTGCAGCAGCATCTGAAGGAGATTTTGAAGCTGTTAAGAGAGTGGCTCAAGAAGTAAAGAATGCGAAAGTCTGCTCCTTAGCAAGAGCTTTACATTCAGATATAGAGAGAGCCGGGGAAGCACTATCCCATACAGAAAACAGAAGGATACACACATTCATAGCTACTTCTCCAATTCATATGCAGTATAAACTTAAAATGAAACCGGATGAAGTTTTAGAAAGAGCCGTGGAAGCGGTAAAATATGCTCTTAAATTTACAGATGACGTTGAGTTTTCAGCAGAAGATGCCTTTAGGTCTGAAAGGGAGTTTCTATACAGAGTCTTTGAAGCAGTGATAAGAGCCGGAGCTAAAACCATAAATGTTCCAGATACGGTAGGATACGCAATTCCGGAGGAGTTTGGACAGCTCATAGCAGATATTAAAAATAACGTTCCAAATATAGATAAAGCTATAATCAGTGTTCACTGTCACAATGACCTTGGTTTGGCCGTTGCAAACTCTCTATCCGCAGTTAAAAACGGGGCAAGACAGGTTCATGCTACGGTAAATGGTATAGGAGAGAGAGCCGGAAACGCAGCAGTTGAAGAAGTTGTTATGGCTATAAAAGTTAGACATGACTATTTTAAAGGTATATACACAACCATAAATACAAAAGAGATATACAAAACAAGTAGATTACTTTGTAGAATAACAGGAAGTTTTGTCCAACCAAACAAAGCAATAGTGGGAGATAATGCTTTTGCCCATGAAGCCGGAATACATCAGCACGGTATATTAGCCCACAGAGAGACTTATGAGATAATGAGAGCTGAAGATGTGGGAGTACCCGCTTCAAAGATAATACTTGGGAAACATTCAGGAAGACATGCCTTCAAAACAAGATTAAACGAGCTTGGATACACAAATTTATCAGAGGAAGATATCGATAAACTTTTCGTTAAATTTAAAGCCCTTGCAGATAAGAAAAAAGAAGTGTTTGATGAAGATATAGAAGCCTTAATCCTTGAAGAGATGTCAGATTTTGATAAAGAAGTAAAAGTTAAATATTTCCATGTTTTAAACGGAAACAGTGTAATACCTACAGCAACGGTAAAGTTAGAAAAAGAAGGTAATGAGATTATAGAGACAGCTTCCGGTGATGGTCCAATAGATGCAGTTATAAATGCTGTTGAAAAAGCTTTGGATATAAAAGGTAAGCTTATGGACTACACGATAAGGTCCCTAAGCTCCGGAAAAGATGCCATGGGAGAAGTTAGAGTTATGGTAAGATTTGAAGATAGTGAAAATGTAGCTTCCGGAAAAGGAATTTCAACAGATATAATAGAAGCAAGTTTAAAAGCATATATCGATGCCTATAACAGGTACATGGCAAGAAAAGCTTTTATGGAAAAAAGAATATCTGAAGGAGTGTAATGAGAAAGTTAATAATACTCCTATTGCCTACCTTAATACTTGCCGGTTTATTTTTTGCCGGCAAGATTGACTTTTCAAAACCGCAGCTAACTCTAAAAGATGTAGAAAGTATAGGCAGTGAATACACACTTCATCTAAAAGCAGAAGACAGACAGTCCGGAATATTGAAACTGAAAGTATCAATATCCCAAAACAGTAAAGAAGTAAGTATATACTCAAAAGAGTCAGAGAACATAAAAGAGATAACCGAAAATATACCTATAAATCCTAAAAAAGTTGGACTTTTTGAAGGAAAAGCAACTTTAAAAGTAGAAGCTACAAACAATAGCTTAATCAAAAGGACCACAGTTTACCAGAAAGATATAGTTATAGACCTTACACCACCTATCATATCCATAGTAGATTGGACAAGGAATATAATAAACGGCGGAACAGGATTTGTGTTTTTTAAATCCTCAGAGCCACTATCAGATGCAGAAGTGAAGATAGGAAATTATTTATACAGGTGTTTAGATTTTACATATGGCTATGTATGTCCATTTAGTTATCCTTACTTTGAAGATGGATATCTACCTCTAACATTAAGAGTTGTAGATAAAGCCGGAAACAAAACATTACACTCTCTAAACTACTCACTTAAAAAGGTAAACTATGCCAAATCAGTCTTAAACATAGATGACAACTTTATAGAAACAAAAGTAAGACCTCTCTCTGATAAAAATATTCCTGACAAGATAGAGTTATTTAAATATGTAAATGTAACCTTAAGAAAAGAAAATGAAGACACAATACATAGAATAACTTCTGAATGTAAAAACAAAGAACCTATGTTTGATGGTTATTTCACATATCTTGAAAACTCCGCAAAACTCGGTGGATTTGCAGATTACAGGAAGTACAGATACAACGGTCAAATCATAGAAGGAGCTGATGCTTATCATAAGGGTTTTGATTTTGCCTCAATAAAAAATACTCCCGTTAAAGCATCAAACAAAGGAGAAGTAGTATTTACAGGATTTTTAGGTATATATGGCAATACAGTTATAATAGACCACGGAAGTTGTGTATACTCCCTTTATTCACACCTAAGTGAGATATACGTTAAAAAAGGACAAAAAGTGGATAAAAACACAGTTATAGGGAAAACAGGAACAACAGGACTTGCAGTAGGAGACCATCTACATTATGGAGTGTTAGTAGAAGGAATAGAGGTAAATCCTATAGAATGGTTTGATCCAAAATGGTTAGATACAAGATTTTATACACCACTAAAACAACTGAAAGGAGGTCAGTAACAGATGAAATTCTTCATTGACACAGCAAACGTGGAAGAGATTAGAAAGGCAAACCAGCTAAAGATACTTGATGGAGTTACAACAAACCCAACACTTATAGCAAAAGTAAAAAAACCGTTTATGGAAGTAGTAAAAGAGATACTTTCAGAAGTCCCAAACAAACCTGTAAGCCTTGAAGTGGCATCTACAGATGCAGAAGGAATGATAAGAGAAGGAGAAAAGTTAGCAGAACTCGGTAGTAATGTAGTTATAAAGATTCCGATAACGGAAGAAGGTTTAAAAGCTGTAGTCCATTTTGAGAGAAATGGTATTAAAACGAATGTAACTCTCGTATTTTCTCCAGCACAGGCTCTCCTTGCAATGAAAGCCGGAGCATCATTCATATCTCCGTTTGTAGGAAGACTTGACGATATAAGCCATACGGGGATGGATCTGATAAGACAGATAAAACAGATAAAAGATAACTATGGATTTAAAAGTGAAATCATAGTTGCAAGTGTTAGAAATCCTATACACGTAATTGAATCAGCTATAGCTGGAGCAGATATAGCCACCATTCCTTATAGTGTTATAGCTCAACTTATAAAACATCCGCTTACTGACATAGGACTTGAAAGATTCTTAAAAGATTGGGAAAGTGTTCCTGAAAAACCTTTTTAAGAGATGAAGTACAGGAAAAAGGGAGTAAAGAGAGAGCATTCAATAATAGAAGATTTTGAGAAGTATTTAGAAACTCTCGTAGAGGCTGAATTGGTTAAATCTGTAATTCCGGGAAGGATATATACAAGCCCAAAAGCCCAGAGTGGAAGTAAAAAGATAACATACCAGTATGATACACAGGCAGGAGCAAAGCTCCTGCTTAAAAAAGGTTCAACAGTACAAGAAGTTTTTGTAATAACAGATAGAAGAGAAGAACTTAAAATATACTTGGAAAGAGAGTTTAACGTTAATTTCTAAATATCTGATAAATACATACTTTCTTTAAACCTACACTGTTGATTTTTATATCTAAGTTATTGATAAATCTTTTTTTTTACGAAGTTACAAAAAATTTTACCATAATTTTTCTAAAAGTCAAAAAATTTTTTTAGGAAATTTTAACAGAGCAAGACTATAATCTTTATCCCTTAATTGAAG
>JBBFMH010000061.1:0-8639 GCA_037478615.1 Hydrogenothermaceae bacterium | reverse complement strand
TTGGAGAGGTGATACATATATCCGGTAAAGTGTTGGGGAAACACAGGGGTCTTTCTGCCTACACAGTTGGCCAAAGGAGGGGACTATCTATTCCCTGGAAAGAGCCATTGTATGTTATAGACAAAGATTATGAAAAAAACATTATCATAGTTGGAGAGAAGGAACATCTTTTAACTGATTTTGCTAAAGCTAAAGATTTTAACTTCTTAGTGGATATTAAATTTTGGAAGGATATAAAAGTCCAAGGAAGATATAGACAGAAACCAGTAGAAGTAAAAAGTTTTGAGTTTGATGGACAGTTTTTAACTGTTTGTTTCAAAGAACCTCAACCGAAATTTGCTTCTGGACAGATACTTGCAGTATATCAGGAAGATATGCTTCTTGGTGGAGGTATCATCGTTTAAAATCAAAAAATCTGATAAAATTTTAAAATCAATTTTAGGAGGTGTAAAATGAAAAAGTTTCTTTTTATAGTAGCTATGGCTACAATGACAACTTCTTCTTTTGCAATAACAAAAGCTGATGCTGAGAAAAAAATGGCTCAGTATTTTGGAGATACAAAGAATTACACTATTTCCGTATGTGAAAGTCAGAAATACTACATAGGTGAAGTTTATCTAAAAGGATATGAAGGGATGTCTGCCGTTAGAAAACTCTATGTAAATAAAGAAACCGGAGATTTAGTTCCTGAGATGGCACAGGCTTCTGATTTTTGCTACATGATTAAGTAAATTAAGTAATGAAGAGAATTGGACTAATTACAAGTGGTGGAGACTGTCCCGGACTTAATGCCTGTATAAGGGCTGTTGTTCGGACAGCCTCCTTTTACTCATTGGAAGTTTGTGGGTTTAAAAGAGGTTTTAAAGGTTTGATAGAGAATGATTATACTGTTCTTGACTATAAATCCGTAGCAGGCATCCTTCAAAAAGGAGGTACTGTCCTACTTACAGCTCGGGAGCCAAGATTCAAAGATTACAACTTCCGTAAGTTGGCTTATGAGAATCTTAAAAATTTAGGTATAGATAGTTTAATAGTTATAGGAGGAAACGGGAGCTTTCAAGGAGCGAATCTGCTGGCTTCAGAGTTTGATCTAAATGTGGTAGGAATACCAAAGACGATAGACAATGATATATACGGCACAGAGTATGCTATAGGGTTTGATACAGCTGTAAATAATGCTATGGATGCAATTGACAAAATAAAGGATACAACTGTATCCCATGAGAGAATATTTATAGTTGAAGTGATGGGAAGAGACAGTGGATTTATAGCTTTAGAAGTTGGAATAGCAACTGGAGCAGAAATTACGATTATTCCGGAGTATCCATTTCCTCTACATGTTATAGAGGAGAAGATAGTTAAATCAAAGGAGATGGGAAAGAATTTCGCAATAATAGTTCTAGCAGAAGGAGTAACTTCTGCAAAACAGCTTGCTGATATACTCAATGAAAGGTTAAAGGATAAGGGTATAGGTGATATAAGATACTCTGTCTTGGGATACATCCAGAGAGGAGGTTCCCCTACAGCCTATGACAGGATCATGGCATCAAGGTTTGGATACTTTGCAGTTAAAAAGTTGGTTGAAGGGGAGAGAAACTTTATGGTAGCCTTTGAAAATGGAATGATAGTTAGCAAGCCTTTAAATGTATCTTTCGGTAGGGTGAGAGTTCCGGATATAGAAGAGTATCAACTTAATAACATCCTTTCAATGTAGAAAGATGAAAATAACAGAAGTAAAAGTGTATCCTTTTGATACCGGTAAGATAGGTGGCAGAGTTAGAGCTGTGGCAGAAGTTATCATAGATGATATCTTACTTATTAAGGATATAAAGATAGTTCAGTCAAAGACTGGAGGACTTTTTCTCAGCTTTCCAAAAAAGAGAAGTTCTTCCGGAAAATTTGTTGACATCGTTCAACCTCTTGATAAAGATTTTTCTGAGAGTATAAGGAGAGCTGTTGTTGATAAGTATAAAGAGATGATGCAGATATAACGGAGGAAAACATTGTTAAAAAAGATAGTTTCAACTTTAGGGAATGTTAAGCTTGGTGTTGGGTATCTTATTGCCCTGGCATTACTGTCTGTCCTTGGATCCACATACATAAAACAGGGAGAGACATATATAACATATTACAAAGAGTACGGAGAGTTTTTTGCAAAGGTTATCTGGATGACTTATCTGAATAATGTCTTCCATGCTTGGTATTATCAGCTCTTGATAGTTCTTGTCGCTGTTGCAGTGATTGCAGCAACCGTAGATAGATTTCCATCTATATATAAAACAGCCTATGGTAAAGTTGAGAAAAAGATGACAGAAGGTATTCAAAAGAAGCCTTCTACCATAATGATATCAACACAGGAAGACAGTAAAACTGTTTTTGATAAGATGGTATCTTTTTTACAGGATATAGGATTTAAAAAAGCTCAGGTAATATCGGAAAATTCTGGAGAAGTTTATATATACGCAGAAAAGGGAAGAGAGTCAAGATTAGGTATGCTTGTAACCCATATAGGTATAGTTGTTTTCTTAGTAGGAGCATTTATAGGATCTGTGTTAGGAGTTAGAGGTCAGATAGAGATTCCAGAAAGTGAAAAAGTAGATTATATAAAAAAATACAGGGAAGGGTCTCTTGTCCCAGGAGATGAGATATACAAACTTCCTTTTGAGATATATGTCAAAAGGTTCTGGCTTGATTTTTATGATAGTAAAGAGTTTGCAGGGTCTGTTAAATCCTATAACAGTGATATAGATATCATAGAAAACGGAAAGGTTGTAAAAAACGGAATTGTAAAGGTTAATGAGCCTATAGACTATAATAGGTATAGGATATTCCAGACATCTTATGGAAAGACGGGAGAGATGAAGGAAGCTGATATAGTTGTAGTAGAGTATAAAAAACTTATAGATATAATTGAGAGATCTCAAATCTTAAATAACCAGTTAGCTCAAGCAAAAGACAGTCCAAAGTCGGTAGAGATAGAAAAACAGCTTAGAGATTTACAGAGGCAGACAGTAGAGTTCTTTAACAACGGAAAGAGGATTAAGTATAGATTTGGTGAAGAAGGTATAACTTTTGAAAATAATAAATTTACTGTAATCAATCAAACATTAAACTATAAAAATCCTGCTTTAGTCCAACAGGATGTTTATGACCCTCTCTTGATAGTAAAAGTAAGTTATAACGGTAAAGAGTTTAACATGCCGATAGCTGCTGATCCAAATGTAGGGATAGCAGCCTACGAGAGATTTGTGAAACCTTATAACTTTCCATACATAATGTTTATAGAAAAATTTGAGCCAAGATACTTTACAGGTCTTCAAGTTAGCTACTTCCCGGGAACTACGCTTATCTGGATCGGAACAGTTATAGTAGTTCTAGGAACAATGCTTGCCTTCTATACTGTCCACAGAAGAGTGTGGATAAAGATATTAGACAACGGACAGAATAGGGAAGTACATATAGCCTCCTACTCTCAAAAATTTAAGGAGTCCTTTGAAGAAAAAATAAAGGAAACTATAAAGTCTTATTTATGATAAAATTTTTAATTCAATGACCTACTTTTACTTTAAGGGGAGTATACTATGAGCAGATTGATAGAGTTCACGGATGTTACTTTAAGAGATGGACAGCAGAGTTTACTTGCTACAAGGGTTAAAACAGATGATCTGCTACCAGCACTTCAAAAACTTGATGATGCAGGTTTTTGGTCTCTGGAAGTTTGGGGTGGTGCAACATTTGACGTATGTTTGAGATACCTAAAAGAGGACCCCTGGGAAAGGTTAAGAAAGTTTAAAGAGGCTGCAAAAAACACAAAACTTGAGATGCTCCTCAGAGGACAGAATGTTGTTGGATATAGGCATTATGCAGATGATGTTGTTGAGGAGTTTGTAAAGAAAGCCGCAGATAATGGAATAGATGTCTTTAGGATCTTTGATGCTTTAAATGATGTTAGAAATATGGAAGTTGCTATATCTACAGCAAAAGAGTGTGGGAAGATAGTTAAGGGAGTTTTATCGTATGCTATCAGCCCAGTTCATACAGTTGAGTATTATGTAAATATAGCTAAGCAGCTTAGAGATTTAGGTGTAGATATAATAAGTATAAAAGACCAAGCAGGAATACTTTCACCTAAGATAGCTTATGACCTTATATCTGCATTGAAAAGTGAGATAAAACTTCCAGTTCATGTTCATTCTCAATCTACAGCAGCGATGGCAGAGATGACTCTTTTAAAATCGGTTGAAGCAGGAGCTGATATAATAGACACAGATGTATCTACATGGTCATGGCTTACAGCTCATCCTCCTAACGAAACAATGGTGTATGTTTTAAAGGAGTTTGGTTATCAGACGAAGATAGACCTTGATATAGTTATAGAAGTTGCAGATTATCTTAAGGAAGTTAGAAAGAAATACGCTAAGTACGATACGGTTGACAAATGGCCTGATACACAGGTTCTTATACACCAGATACCTGGTGGTATGATGTCAAACTTTATAAACCAGCTGAAAGAGAACAACGCTTTAGACAAACTTGATGAAGTAAAAAAAGAAGTTGCAAAAGTTAGAGAAGATTTAGGATACCCACCTTTAGTTACACCTACAAGTCAGATAGTTGGAACTCAAGCCCTTCTTAATGTTCTACAAGGTGAAAGGTACAAAGTAGTTACAAAAGAGACGAAAGATTATGTAAAGGGGCTATACGGAAGACCTCCTGCTCCTATAAAACCTGATATCATCAAAAAGATATTAGGGGATGAAACTCCTATCCAGATTAGACCTGCAGACCTACTGGAGCCTGAAATAGAGAAGATGGAAAAGAAAGCATACGAAGCTGGAGCAAGAAATCCGGAAGATGTTTTATCTTACATACTTTTCCCCCAAGTTGCACAGGAGTTTTTCAAATACAGAGAATCGTTGGAAAAAGGAGAAGCATTACCTCCTGAAGTTGAAGAGATTAAATCAGAAGAAAGTTGTAAAGCACCTATTGAGTTTAATATAACCCTACACGGAGAACAGTATCACATTAAGATAGCAGGGGTTGGAAATCCCGTAGAAGGTAGAAAACCATACTTTATTAGAATAGATGGGGAGTTGGAGGAAGTTTTAGTCCAGCCAGTTAGAGAGATAGAAGTTGGTCAGGATTCAGTATCTCTACCAGAAGCAACTACCTCAACAGGTAAGAGAAAAGTTATGGGACTTGGGGATGTAAGCTCTCCTATGCCCGGAAAGGTTACATCTATAAAGGTGTCCTTGGGAGACAAAGTTAAGAAAGGAGATGTTCTCCTTACCGTAGAAGCAATGAAGATGGAAAATGAGATCCACTCTCCAATAGATGGAACAGTTTCAGAGATACTGGTTAAAGTAGGGGACAACGTTAATCCGGATGAATGTTTGATAGTTGTATCTCCGGAATAGAATGAAAAAGGTCTTTATAAGCGTAGGTGAGATATCAGCAGACACCTACGCCTCTTATATAGTAAATGCCTTAAAAGATAGATACCAGTTTCTCGGAATAACGGGACCTAAGCTTTTAAAAACCGGAGTAAAATCTATATCTACCATAGATGATATATCTGTAGTTGGTTTAACAGAAGTTTTTTCAAAATACAAAAAGATAAAGAGAGTCTTTAAGGAGTCTGTAGACGCTATAACTGATTGTGATGTGGTTATGGTTGTTGATTTTCCAGGATTTAACATAAAACTTATAAAAGAAGCCAAAAAGTTAAGAAAGAAGGTGATATACTTCATCTCCCCACAGATATGGGCATGGGGCTATAACAGAATTTATGATATAGTTAAAAATACAGACCTTTTAATATCTATATTACCCTTTGAAGAAGATTACTACAGACCTTTTATAGATGAAAATTTTAAATTCTTCTACGGAGGACATCCTTTAATAGATATTGTGAAGCCAAAAACTGACAGAAATAGTTTTGAAGATAGACTAAACATTCCAAAAGGTAGATTACTTATAGGGCTTCTTCCTGGAAGTAGAGAGTCGGAAGTCAAAGCTTTGCTGCCTGTGATGTTTGAATCTGCCAAACTTCTAAACAATGCCATAGAAAACAGTTTTTTCCTAATCCCTGCTACAGATAACGTTTTAGAAACTGTTATTGATATATCTTCTAAGTATCACAAGCTACCCCACAGAGTAGTTAAATCTTCAGATTTAGATTTTCCGTCGTACGAAGTGATGAAACATTCTTACTTCTCTGTTATAGCTTCAGGAACTGCGACCCTGGAGGCATCTATTATAGGTAATCCCTTTGTTCTTGTTTATAAGGTTAGTCCTGTAACTTTCTTTATCGGAAAAAGATTGGTGAAGATACCATTTTTAGGACTTCCGAATATAATAGCTGGAAAACAGATAGTAGTAGAGTTATTACAAAGTGATTTTAATCCATTGAACATAGCAAACATAGCATTGGAGTATATCCATAACAAGGAACTGTATCAAAAAACAAAAGATCAACTTGCCGAACTTAAACATAAACTTGGCAGCGAAGGTGCTTTAAATAGAATAGTGGAATCAATAGACAACTTTTTAACACAGAGCCGACTTTAAATCTATACAGAAGAAATTTTTCCCATCTTCGTATCTATAGCTGAGATTTAATCCGTGGGATTGGACAACAAATTTTGTTATATAAAGACCTAAACCTAATCCTTCTTTATTTTTTAAAGATGTTTCCTTAACAAAAGGTTCAAAAAGTATATCTACATCTATTGAAGGTTTCTCTCCTCTATTTGCTACACACAGGACACCTCTGTTATAGATAACTTCACATTTTCCATCTTCACTAAATTTAATTCCGTTGTCTATCAGGTTTTTTATTGCGATACTAAATAGAGATATATCTACGAAAACTTTATCATCCTCTTTCAACTCTGTTTTAACCAGATTTTTTTCTGATATCAGGAGAAGTTCAGTAGCGTTGTTTATAACTTGAGAGATGTTTACACACTCTCTATTTAGGTTAAATTTTTCAGAAGTTATCTTTTCTACTAACAAAAGCTGATTTACAAGATATTCAAGTCTGTTAAATATCTTCTCAAAGTTTTCTTTTCCTCTTTCGTCATTTAGAAGCTCAATGGCTATCTTTCCCTTTGTTATAGGAGTTTTAAGTTCATGGGCAATATTTCTCAAAAACCACTTTCTTATCTCTTCATTTTTCTTCAAGGATTTTATCGCTTCATTAAACTCCCTTGCTATAAACCCGATTTCATCATCTTTATCTATCTTTACATCTACATTAAGATTACCGGATTTTAAAATTCTAATTTTATCTCTAAGCTGTTTCAACGGATAGAAGGACCTAACTATATTTACATAAAGTAAAGTAAAGGCAATGTTGAAAACAAGATAACCTATAAGTATAAGTTTGTGGATCTCTATACTATCATTTTTCTTCAATATGTAGGTTGTTCCGAATTTGTTCAGTATAAGGTAAGTTTCTTCTTCATACTCAACTAACTTTATCTGAATAAAGTCTAAATTTCTCTCTAATATAGGTTTTGAGTTTGTAATAACATCTTCAGCTTTCTGTATATCTGTAATTTCAGTTATGTTCTGTCCTAAATCTTCTGGGTTGTTAGAATAAACAAACAAAAGTCCTCTTCTCACAAAATCTCTCAGCTCTTTATCTTTTGCCTGCTGATATCCGTAGTAGAAAAATAGTCCTGATAAAATATACATAAGACCAAAAGCTAAACTGATTTTAAACAGTATTGAGCTACTCTTCTTTACAATCAAACTTATAACCTATACCTCTTATAGACTGTATATACTTAGGGTTCTTCGGATCATCGTTTATCTTCTTTCTTATCCTTCCTATTATCACATCTACCGTTCTATCTATACTGTCATAGTTAATATTTATCGTGTTATCAAGTATGTAATCCCTATTTAAAACTCTTCCTCTGTTCTTTATAAGCATAGAAAGTATCTCAAACTCTGCAGATGTTAAATTTAAAACTTCTCCGTTTTTCTTTATTGTGTATCCCTCTTCATCAAGTTCAAACTCTCCACAGGTTATAACTTTTGATTTTGTTTTTTCCTTTCTTCTCAATACAGCCTGTATCCTTGCGACTAACTCTCTTGGATTGTAAGGTTTTGCAAGGTAGTCATCGGCTCCAATTTCAAGTGCAAGTATCTTATCTGTGTCATCACTTCTTGCCGAAGAGATTATTATAGGGATATCTCTCTCTTTTGCTAACTTCTTGCAAACTTCTATCCCATCCATCTCCGGTAAAGATAGATCTAAGATGATAAGATCGTAGTTTGGATTTCTCTCAAGTTCTTTTATCCCTTTAGATGGAACCTCGAAGTTTTTAACTGATATGTTGAACTTTGATAGATACTCCGTAAGTAACTCTGCAAGCTCCCTATCATCTTCTATCATCAGAGCTTTTATCATCTTTTACCTCTGAAAATTAAAAAGGGGAAGGCATTGGCGCCTTCCCATCAATGGAGGGGGGAGGAGGTTAAGCCATGAGGAGGCTTCACGCTTACATATCATCTTTCATTCTTTTATGCATTCTTTCCATTCTTCTATGCATTAAACTTAAAAATTTTTCTCTCTGGTCTTTATTTAAAACCTCAAACAATTTTTGGAAATATTCAGCCTTTATCTG
>JBBFMH010000060.1:0-8807 GCA_037478615.1 Hydrogenothermaceae bacterium | reverse complement strand
TATTACATTACCTCGAACTCTATTTTAAATTTTAATATAATATCTAGTTTCCTGTCAATATTTTGTATTTACTTTACTTTTCACTCTCTCTTGCTCTTGGATAAGAGCCGAGGATTTTGAAGAATGGGACAGATTTTTGTAGTTCTTGGAGTGTTTTGCCGATTTTTTCATCTTCTATGTGTCCCTCTATGTCTGTAAAGAATATATAGTCCCATGCCTCTTTCTTTGAAGGTCTTGACTCTATCTTTGTCATATTTATACCGTTTTTATAAAATGGCTCTAAGGCTTTATATAGTGCTCCGGCCTCGTTTCTAACAGAGAATATAAATGAAGTTTTATCGTTTCCTGTAGCTTTTGGAATCTCATTACCTATAACCAAAAATCTTGTGTAGTTAAACAGATGTTTATCTATTTTTCTCTCTAATATATGCAATCCATAAACAGTTGCGGCAGATTCACTTGCTATTGCTGCTGATTCGTAATCATCTTTTGCTATTTCTGCAGCTTTTGCAGTACTTTCCACTTCTATAAGCTGTGCATGGGGCATATTTTTAGATATCCAATCTCTACACTCTGCTATACCGAATTTATGGCTGTATATTCTCTGTATCTGGCTTCTATCGGGATTTATACTCATAAGATGTAGAGATATCTCAAGTATTATCTCTCCTATTATTTTTAGGTCGTAATCTAAAAACATATCAAGAGTGTAATTCACAACTCCCTCTATGGTATTTTCAACTGGAACAACACCAAAATGGGCTTTTTTCTTTACGATTTCCTCGAAAACATCCTTTATGGTCGATACCGGAATATGTTCAACAGAACTTCCGAAGTATTTTAAACTTGCCTGATGGGTAAATGTGGCTTTTGGTCCCAAATATGCAACTTTTATATTTTCCTCTATGCTTCTACAAGCTGATATTATCTCCCTAAATATATGTTTTATTACATCGTTAGATAATGGACCTGTGTTTAACTTCTCTAACCTATCAAAAATCTCCTTTTCTCTACTTGGGACAAATATAGGTAAGTTATGTTTTTTCTTTACCTCTCCTACTTGTTTTGCTAACTCTGCTCTTTTGTTTATCAGCTCAACCAAACTTTTATCTATTTTGTCAATCTCTTCTCTTAATTTTTTTAGAGTTTCTTGATATTCCATTTTCCTACTCTCTTCAGTTTTTAAATTTATATTATAACAATTGATGTGCTATAATAACAGACAAAACTATCAGCCGGAGGATTTCCTGTGAATATAGCTTTACTCATCATAACCGTCATAATTTTAATTTCAAGTTATGGATTTGCAGAAAACTTATCTGTAGATGAAAAGATTTTGCAACTTGAAACAAAGATAAGAGAGCTAGAAAAGAGAATAGAGAAACTTGAAGGGGGCTATACATCTCAAAGTAATACACAGGTAATCAAACCATCAGTAGTCAAGAAAACTCCACTTCTTAAAGAAGGATTATCCCCTATAGATTATCAACTTTTACAGAAGAAATTTCATAAAGCAGAGGATAAACTTATAGAGAGAGATGATAAAATACAGCTTATTTTTAACTTCACAAACAACTTCTCAAAACAGATAGATGTGGCTTATGGGGAGATCACTATCTATAATAAAAATGGTAATCAACTTTTAAATAAACCGATAAAGCTATATAAACCTCTTGATTTCTTTAGCTCTGGAAAGATCAAGCCAGGAGAAACATTTAAAAGGACAATAGATATTATCTATGATCCAGATATTCCGGCTCTAAAATATATAAAAGATGCTCCATTATCAGATTTAAAAGTAGAACTTAGATTTAATAAAGTGGAATTTAGTGATGGGTCAGTTGAGTTTTTAGATTGAGTTTTATCATAGATTTATTAAGAATTATTACTGATAATAACTTTACGATAAATTGACGAGGTATCAACTATGGCAGACCAAGAGAAAGAGCAAACTACACTAAATTTATATATACAACAGATGGCAAAACATCCTATGCTAACTCCAGAAGAAGAGAGGGAGTTAGCTATTAGGTCAAAACAGGGAGATAAAGAGGCTTTAAAAAGACTTGTAGAGGGTAATTTAAGGTTTGTTATAGCTGTTGCTAAAAATTTTATGGGATGGGGTGTTCCTCTCACAGATTTAATAGCAGCTGGAAATCTCGGACTTTTGGAAGCTGCAAAGAGATTTGATCCAGAAAGAGATGTTAAATTTATCTCCTATGCTGTTTGGTGGATAAGACAGGCTATTATGCAAACCATTTTCCAGCAGACCGGAGCTGTAAGAATACCTATAAAGGAATCTATCTTTATAGCAAAAGTAAAAGATGCTTATGAAAAATTAAAAGAAGAGCTTGGAAGGGAGCCTACAGAAGAGGAGATAGCTCAGAGATTAAAAACATCCATTAAAAAAGTGAGAAATGCACTATCTATAGTTAGAATGCCTATCTCTCTTGATATGCCTCTTGGTGAAGGTGAAGAAGAGTTTACTATGCTTGATATCCTTTCAAAGAAGGGAACAGAGGATATAGAGAGAGACCTTATTCAGGAAACTCTACATAAGGATATAGAGAATATGTTAGATGTCCTTGATGAGAGAGAAAGAGAGATTATAAAAATGAGATTTGGACTTGGTGAAGATGGAGAGATAAAAACCTTAGAGGAAGTCGGTGAAAAACTTGGTATATCCAGAGAGAGAGTGAGGCAGCTTGAACAGAGAGCTTTAAAGAAACTTAAAAATATAGCGATGAAAAAACATCTTAAAGATTTCTTATCATAAAAGTGTTAAACGACAGAGTATTTAAATCTTGATATACCTATTTAGTGTATAGATAGAAGTTATCTTTTCCTATTTTAAAAGTTTGGATAGCTTTTAATTCTTCTTCTCTCTCACAGGAAACTTTAAAGTCAAAATCTTGACTTACTTTTGAGCTGTAAACAGGTTTTTCATAAACCATATCTATGTAAGCACAAACCTCATATTTTGAGTGGCAGTCGCAGACTAATCTTTTATTGTCAACTACTTTTACGATACTGTTTGCATACGATTTTAAATTTCCCTTTCTCTCAATATAGATATCAGGGAGTATTAATCCTGCAACAATCCTTATAAAAGCGATTAGTAAAACTAAATAGATAATCTTGTTTAACCATTCGGATCTGTTTTTTATCAAAATTACAGATACTATTATAGAGATAGCTGGATATAAAGGTAAAATATACCTACCAGCCGAGTCTGTTAATAGCAAAAATATGGCATAGCTTAAACCTACCCAGATATACAGAAACTTTAAACTTTGAAAGCTAAAATCTGTATTGAGTTTTGACCTAAAAAGTAGTAATAATAAAACTAAACTCCAAGGAAAAAACTGCTTTACAGTTGTCAATACAAATTTAAAATCGTCAAGTATGTCAAGCAAGAAACTTTTAGGGTTTTCTACCCTTGAGAAACTTTCATCAAAAAGTCTCTGGATGTATAAATCCGGATGTTTTAAATTTAAAAACCATATTAAACAGACAATAGAGAAAGAAAAAACAGCTAAGAATGTGTGTATAAATATTGGTTTTATCTTGTCTCTGTATGTAAAAAGTAGGGAGATTACAAATGTACCAGCGAATAAAAATATAGGAAAGCCTTTTGATAGAAAACCTAATCCTGCAAATATACCGGATCCTATGGAAAGTAAATGGTTGTTGTTTTTTACAGAGTATAAAAAGGTAAATATAGAGATGTTAACCAAAAGTGTAAAAAACATATCTATCTCTGCTAAAAAGCCATACCAAAACAGTATATCTATGGCTGAAAGAAATATTACAGCTGTTAGAATAGAGGCAGTTTTATCTCTTGTGATTAGAAAAGATACATATCCAGCAAAAACTGATGAAAGGATAGATGAAGTTATTGATATCAATCTTAGAGCAAACTCACTGAATCCTAAAATATGAAATATCTGAGCTATAACGATACCAAATAGTGGAGGTTTGTTGAAATAGTCCTCTCCCAACACAGTAGGATTAAAGTAATCTTTTGAGAAAAACATCTCAAAAGCCATCAAAAATCTTCTGGACTCCTCTCCCCTAAATGGTAAAGTATCTGCACCTATAAAAAGTGAGATTACAAGTAATATATAGGCTATATACAGTTTATTTTTCATCAAAAAACTCTCTCGATGTTTGGTCTTTTATAATTTTTCCGTTTTCAAAGGTTAATATTCTATCACACATCTTCAATGTAGATATTCTATGGGCTACTATTATGAGAGTTCTGTCTTTAAAATGGTTGTAAAGTTGATTTATAACTTCTTCTTCTGTTTTAGGATCTAAGGCCGAAGTTCCTTCATCAATGATTACTATCTGAGGGTCTTTTAGGTACACTCTTGCAAGAGCTAATCTCTGTCTTTCTCCTCCGGAGAGACTACTTCCTCTTTCCCCTAATATGGTATCTAAACCGTTTGGTAGTTTTAAAATAAATTCAGCTTTTGCTTTAATTAGAGCTTTAGTTATCTCTTCATCTGTTGCGTCTGGTTTTGCTATCAGTAGATTATTTTTTACAGTGTCATTAAATATGAATACATCTTGGGATAAAACGCCAATCTTTTCTCTTAATGTTCTTATATTTATCTGTCTTAACTGTGTTTTATCAAAGTATATATTACCTTCGTAGTTATCGTAAAGTCCATAGATAAGTTTTATAAAGCTACTTTTTCCAGAGCCAGTATGTCCTACTACTCCTATCTTCTGACCTTTCTTGATAACTGTATTTATGTTATCAAGTATCTTATTTTGACCTATCCTTAGATACAGATCTTTAAACTCTATTTTCTCTTTAAACTCTTCAAACTCTGTACCTTCCTCTCTCTCTGTGGATATATTTAAAATCTCCTTTATTCTTAAAACTACTGGTGTTAGAACCTTAAACTGTATAGCTCCCCTTTGGAGAATCTGAAGAGAGTTTACCAGGATTAAAAGAGCTGATAGAAAGGAAAAAAGGTCTCCGGTAGTGATTCTACCGTTTATGATGCTTATGCCACCGTATAGAATTATTCCAGCTACACCTATGTAAGAAGCTATCTCTAAGGAAGAGAGATAAAGAACATCATAAAGGGCATTTTTTCTTTGGTTTTTAAATAGATTCTGATTTACTTTTTCAAATATACTCTCAATCACCTTTTTACTGAATACCTTTATAGTTTCAAGTCCAGATAATGTTTGATTTACGGTTTGTGTGTACTCTGCAAAAGACTCTTGGACTTTTTGAGAGTATTTTTTTCTTTTGTTTCCAAAGTAGTTAAAGGATAGGGCAAAGATTGGAGTTGCTATTAAAAATATCAAAAAGAGCTGATAATCTCTGTATATTAAAACTCCTATCATACCTATAACTGTAAAGAGCTGTGTTATAAAGTCAACTCCCACTAATATCATAGAGTTTCTAAAAGCTTCTAAATCATTTGTTGATCTGCTTAAAATATCTCCAAACTGTCTACTCTGGATATCTGAGTATCTTCCGTTTATCAATTTTAGAAATATCTCTTGTCTGAGTTGCTTTAAAACTTTGAAAAGAGCGTAAGGATACACATACTCTTTAAGGATGAAACCTATCTGTTTAAATAAAGCCAACGATATTATTACTATAAGGACAAACTTTAACTTTTCTAAATCTTTCTCTATAAAAACTCTATCTATTATATCTTTAACAAGATAAGTTAAACCTGCTAATGAGCCGGCTTCTATTAAACTTCCAAGAAGAGCCAAAAATATGTGTAATCTATATCCTCTAAACCTATCATAAACAAACTTTAAAGCTTCTATCTTACTACCTCTGAAATGATTTTTAAAAATCTGTTTATCACTTGTTCTTCTGTGTAATTTTCTTTAAATTCATTGTAAGCCTTTTCTTTTATAAACTCAAAAAGATTTTTGTCTTCAATAAGTTTAATTATTTTATATACAACACACTCTATATCACTAACCGGACATATAAATCCTGTTTCTCCGTCTCTAACAAGATACTTTAAATTTTCAACATCATAAACTATCACTATATTTTTTGTAGCAAAACCTTCTACAACAACTCTCCCAAAACTTTCCTCACCCTTTGACAGTACAAGTAAAATATCTGAAGCTTTTAAAAATGTATGGGGGCTGTCTGTTTTATCTGTAAAAATAAATCTGTCTGATACACCATCTTCCTGAGACATCTTTTTTACTTTTTCAAGTTCTCTTCCATAACCTATAACTAAGAATCTAAACTTATATAATTTTTCCGTAAGCTTCTTTGCAACATTGTAAAAATCAAATATACCTTTTCCTTCGGCTACTTTTCCCAAAAAGGAGATGACTAATTCTTCATCTTTTATATTTAGACTTTTTCTTATCTCTTTTTTCTCTTCAAGATTAAAGTTAAATTTCTCCTCGTCTATGAAGTTAGGTAAAACCTCTATCTTACTTTCTTGAACAGAGTCTAAAAGTAGTCTTCTTTTTGAACTTTCACTGACAGCTATAATTTTATCTACATTTGGAAATATGAATTTTTTTATAAAAAAAGGCTGTCTGTTTAACATATGCCGGAATAACACCACTTTACATCCTGCTAACTTTCCAGCCAAAAATGTGTTTATGTACTCATTACCGTTGTTGCCGATTACTACATCGGGTTTTATCTGCTTAGTTATCTTTATAAGTTTCAAGGTGTTTAAAGGAGAAAATTCTGATTTAAGTGTGATGTAGAACTTATTTTTGTTGGTTGTATGTTTATCAACGTAACTTCCCTTTGCTACTGCTTTGTATAGATTTATTTCGGGTATTGTTTCAAGGGAATTTATAAAGTCTATGGAGTGAGCTTCTGTCCCACCGGGATTTGGATTAGGATTTCCATTTATCCAAAGAATTTTCATCCTAACACCTTAAATATAAACTGTGGTAGTATTAAATTGCCAAATACAGTTATCCTCTTTATCTGAAAAGGATCATCTGATACTTCAAAACTACCATCTTTTGTTGTAAATCCATATCTGTAGCCGGCTTCTTCAACCAAATCTCTTATCTTTTCATTGTAATCTCCATAAGGGTAACAGAAAGATGTTATCTCTATACCTAATTTATCTTCCAAGATTTTTTTTGATTTTTCTATTTCTTTTTTAGCCTCTTTAATATCTATCTTTGTTAAAAATGGATGTGTTAATGTGTGGGATCCAATCTCTATTCCCTCTCTCTGGATATACTCTATATCTTTCCAGTCCATAAGTGGCTTTTTTACATTTAACTTTTCCCAATCCCATCTGTTGTAGCTTCCTACTAAATCTGTAACTATAAATACTATGGCTTTAAAGTTATGCTTCTTTATAATTGGTAATGCTTTCTCTATAAAATCCTTGTATCCATCATCAAAGGTTATAATTATCTCTTTTTTTGTAAATTTTATATCCGTTAAGCTTGGTGTTTCATAGTTTAACATTTTTAGAATTTTAAGTTGTCTGTCAAATTTTGAAGGTTTAACGTATAAGGTTTTAAGTTTTGCTTCCTTAGGTGGTGTGTCTATGTTATGATAGGTCAAAACTTTCAACTTAACTCCGGAAGGTGATTTTTGTGTTAAATATTATATATTATTTGATGACTATCAAATAGAAATGGGTAGGATATGGTTTTAAAGAAAGTCATTACTTTAATTTTTTTACTGCTGCTTTTGAATGCAGCAAAGGCTGAAATCATTCTGTCAAACTGGAATGATGCAATTACTCCGGTAACTGCCGATTATATCAAAAGAGTGGTAGATACTGCTGAAAAAAAGGGTGCTTCTGTTGTTATACTTACACTTGATACTCCCGGCGGGTTGGATACAGCTATGAGAGATATTATAAAGAGTATCTCAAACACTCCAAAACCTTTTGTTGTGTATGTTTATCCTAAGGGAGCCAGAGCTGCTTCTGCTGGAGCTATTATTACAGTTGCCAGTGATGTAGCTGTTATGTCACCTATATCAAATATAGGGTCTGCTTCTCCCGTATCTATGGAAGGTAGGGATATAGAAGAGACGATGAAGAAGAAAGTTATAAATGATATGGTTGCGTTTGTTAAAAGTGTAGCTTTAGAGAAAGGAAGGAATCCAGAAGTTATAGAGAAGATGATAACGGAGAGTATAAATCTTACAGCAAAAGAGGCCGTAGATAAGAAGGTTGTTGATTTTATAGCAACGGATATAGATGACCTTATAGATAAACTTGAAGGTAGAAAAGTTAAAAAGCTTGGGAAAGAGATAGTCTTAAATGTCAAAAATCAGCCTATAACGGAGGTTGAACTTAACTTTAAAGAGGTTTTACTTAAAGTTTTATCAAATCCTACAGTGGCTTACTTTTTACTTATGATAGGATTTTATGGAATATTCTTCGAGCTTTACAATCCAGGGTCAATAATCCCAGGGACAGTAGGAGCTATATCTCTCGCTCTTGCCCTATACTCTCTTAACATCATCTCTGTCAACTGGCTTGGTCTGATTTTGATTCTACTGGGTATTCTGTTTTTTGTAATAGAGTTAATAACTCCTACCTTTGGAGGAATAGCTATAGCCGGCGTAATATCTCTTTTTATAGGTTCTGTTATACTTATTTCTCCAGAATCTCCGTATGGAGACATCTCTCTGTCTATCATAATTCCTACGGTTATATTCAGTGCTCTGTTCTTTCTTATAGTTGCTTATCTGGGGTTAAAAGCTCAGAGAGAGAAACCGAAAACTGGAGAGGAGACAATTGTAGGTAAAGAAGCCGTGGCTTATACGGATATAGATGGACAGGGTTATGTGATGGTAGATGGAGAGC
>JBBFMH010000059.1:0-9422 GCA_037478615.1 Hydrogenothermaceae bacterium | reverse complement strand
TTGTTGAAATTATTTTAAAGGGGTAGGTGTTCACTGTGTATTGAAACTTATACAACATAATCAAAAAAATGCTATAATGTAAAAATAATTTTATCAAAAATTTTGGGAGCTAGAATGATAACGTTAGCTATAGTAAAAACTGACAAATCTGGAAAGTCTCATCAAGAGTTAATCGATTCTCTAAATGACAATAAAGAAGGAATATTAGAGATTATTTTTTCCGGGTCAGAAGAGGATATTGATTTAGGTGGTTTTGAGAGTGTTTCTTATCTGAATATAGACAGTGATAATAAGGCGTTAATCAGAAATACAGTTTTTGAGAGATCTTCCGGAGATTACATACTTTGGATATCAAACAGCTGCGAGCTTGATTTTGATTTTATCGGAGAGATTTTGGAAGTAATAGAAGAATATCCAGATGCAGATATTATTTATCCAAACGAAGTAATTATTGATATAGACGGTATTGAAACTGTCAGAAAATTTGATGATCTCTATAACAGAGAGATGGATTTAGTGAGAATTTTAAAATTAGAAAAGAATTTGCCAGAGTGGGGGATTTTGACAAAAAGAAAAATTTTCGAAAAATTAGGTAAATTTGACGAACAGTTTGAGGATTATGAGTTTTACAACTTTTTATGGAAAAATATAAAACATCTCAAATTGAAGCATTCAAAATTTTCTTTCATTATAAATAAATATACAGATACATTTATTGACACTTCTTATAACTCATACTCTTTAAGAAAAAACATATCTCAATACAGCTTAGAAGAGATTTTCCCTCATTTAAATTGGTCAAACAATGAAAATCTTGCACTGTCTACCGCTTATTATATGATAGGCGAGACCTTATCTGATTATTACGATCTGTTTAATGCTTCTGAGTATTTTAGAAAATCTGCCATATCCTTCCACAATAAAATTTCTATCCAAAGACTTATTAACACATACTCTAATATGGGACTTTTTGACAGAGCATTAGAGTTGCTAAGAGAAGACCAGGGATTTACAGATGAAGAGATAAAAAACCAAACAGAAGATATAAACAACTTAAAAAATCTTATAGATAGTATTGAGAAAGCTATCTCCGAAGGAAAAGTGAGAGAGATAATGGAGTCGATTAATGAGATATACGATGTTTATAAAGGTGCACCTATACTAAATATATTAGGTGTTATCAACTACATAACCGGCAACAAGGAAGATGCTTTCAAATTCTTCTATAAGGCTGTAACTATTAATCCTATAGATGATGATATGTTACATAATTTAATAGATGTATCAAAAGAACTTGGAAAAGAGGAAAAAGTAAAGTGGTTGTATAGTAGGCTATTGAAATGAAGAAAATATCCGTTTTAATTCCCACTTTTTACAGGCCTTACTATTTAAGACAGGCTTTAGAAAGTGTTATAAATCAAACTTTAAAGCCTTATGAAGTTATAGTTGCAGATGACTCTACAGATCAGAAAAAATCGGCAGAGAATAAATATATAGTAGAGAGCTTTTCAAAGAAATATCCATATATTTACTACTATAAGAACGAAAAAAATTTAGGACCGAGTAAAAATTATAAAAACTTACTTGAACTGTCTTCTGGAGATTTGATTAACTTCTTAGGTGATGATGATATATTAAGCCCTATAGCTTTAGAAAGGTTATCAAAACCTCTTGTTGAAAATGAAAATATAAAACTATCCGCTGGAAAAACTTTCATCTCTGATAAATATCTTAACTTTAATCTTGCTTTAGCTCGCAAATTTTTAAGATATTATAGTTTATTCTCTAATAAAATATACGATGGGAAATATTTAATACTTCTATCATACAAATACGGTATTATAAACTTTTTTGGAAGTTTTTCTGGATTTATGTTTAGAAAATCTGATGTAAATCTTGATATTACAAGATATAAAGATTATGAACTCAGAGCTAATAATGACATATATCTTTGGCTTAATTTGTTAAAAAACGGTGATGCCTATCTATTAAAAGATTATACAAATATATTTAGATATCATGGTGAAAATGAACAAATTGGTATAGGTTGTAAGGGTTGTGAAGAAAAATTGATTTTTTATTCTAATGAGTTTATGTCAGAACTGGGGATAGATTTAGAAATTAGGAAACAGTGTACAGAATTTATTCAAAGTAATTTAAAAATATTACTTGAATGTCAAGAGTATAAAAAAGGAGATATTGTCAATCGGTACATAGGAAATCCGAATTTGACATTTAATAGCGATAGATCTGGTTTCTCCATAATTATAGTTACATATAAAAATGAGGATACAATACAGAGTTGTATTGAGTCGTTTATTGATACTTTAACTGAAAAAGATGAGGTGATTATAATAGACAACTCTCCTTTGGGAGATTTAACAGAGAATATTCTTAAAGAGATGTCAGAAAAATATCCCTCTTTTTTGAAGTTCATAAAAAATTCAGAAAACGTTGGATATGCAAGAGCTATAAATGATGGTGTAAAAATTGCTAAGAATGAATTTCTACTGTTTTTAAATCCTGATACGGAAGTTGTTTCAAAAAATTGGCTAAATATCTTTCATAACAATCTTAAAGAGGAAGACATAGGGGCAGTTGGAGCAGTTTCGGACATTGCTTTCTTTAAAAATAAACTGTCTAATTATATATCTATGGATTTATATAGAAAATTAAATCAAGATGAGATAGTAAGCTTTTTGCAAGATATATACGGAGATAAGGGGTTTGAATTTAACTTGTTGAGTGGCTTCTGTGTTGGAACTAAGAAAAGTATATTTGTAGATAGATATGGATATTTTGATGAGAACCTAATCCTTGGATATGATGATTTTGATTACTCCATGTTTTTAGTAGAAAATGGTTATAAACAACTTGTTATACCTGCTGTCTTTGTAAAGCATAAAAATCATGTATCTTTCAATAAAGAGGGTAGAAAAGCAGAGAAATTAAATGAGTTAAGCTTTAATAATTTTATGAAAAAGCTTATCAAAAAGTATGGTTATGGGAATATTCCAGAACCTTATGAATTTTTTACAGGAAAAAAGATGCTTGGAAATTATAATTTTTTTTCTTACCTTGAAAAAGGTAGGTTTAGATTTGGGTTTAATTTTTCCAACAATTTTAAAAATAAAGAGTTTTTCAGAAAAAAAGCAGAAATAATAAAATCAAAGCCTAAAATAGCAGTTGTAACAGTAAACTATCGTTCATATGAAGATGTTATTGATCTTGCAAAATCTATAGTAGATAATACTTACAAAAATATAGATTTTGTTGTAGTGGATAATTCTGAGGATGATGTAGAATTTGAGAATTTAAGAAGCTCTCTTAAAGAGATTTTTATAGATGGCAAAAACCTTTATTTACTGAAAAATTCAAACACAGGCTATGCTGGAGGAAACAATTTAGGAATAAAATTTGCTATTGAAAATCTCAATCCGGCTTATATATGGTTATTGAATCCAGATACTGTAATAACAGATAACACACCAATAGAGTTAGTAAGAACAGTTGAATTTACAGATGTTCCTGTTGCTACCTGTAAGATGATTGATTATCACTCAAAATTATGTCAATACAATGGTTTTAAAGTCAACTTTGACGGGATAAATGGAGAAGATACAGGAATTTTTAGAGTTTCTTTTCTCAGTGGTGCAAACATATTTATGAAAAGAGGAGTTATTGATAAAATAGGTTATATGGATGAAAGATTTTTCTTATATTTTGAAGATAACGAATATTTTAAAAGAATGTTGAATAATAATATATTTCCTTTATATACACCGTTTACTTACATATACCATAAAGGTTCAAAAACAACTGGAGGATTTCTAAAAAATCCTTTAACTGTATATTATTATGTAAGAAACCTTTTACATTGGACTGATGAAAATACGTAAGATCTATCTCTAAAATCTGACCTTCTACTTTCAACATTTGAAAGATACATAATCTCTCTTTATAATGAGAATTTGCATAAGAGAGATATACTTATAGCAATCATAAAAGCTATAGGTGATTACTATAGAGGAATTTATGGTAAAGTTAATCTTACATTTAAAAAACCATCTGAGATAAAAAGAGAACTTAATTTATCCAGAGACCTAAAAAAAGACATAGAAGAACTGGAAAGTTATCTATACTCAAAACCAAAAGATTTAGAAAATCTAATAAAATTTTTTGTTAGTGTTATAACGAAAAAAATAGCTGATTTGAGTAGCTATTAATCTGCAGGATATGCTCGGAATACATATTGATATACATCGGAATGCTGTAAAGAAGATATAAAGTCAAGCACACATTGAGGAATGTCTCTTTTGTCTACTGAAAGCTCAGTGTAACCAACAGGTATTTTTACATATTTTAAATTTTTAACGGTGTATCCACAACTTTCAAACATACTTAAAATAGATTCTTTTGTAAAAAATCTTAAATGAGTCATATCCAAGAATCCTTTCTCAGTATATTCAAACTTATTATTTAACAAACTTATTATCACATCTCCATGGGCTATATTAGGAATTGAAGCTACTATGAAACCATCTTTTTTTAAAAATTTTCTCAATTTTCTCAGAACCTTCCATGGATCTATTAAATGCTCTAACACATCTCCTAAAAGAATTACATCAAATTTATCTCTTAAAACTTCTTCTAATTCGATCACCTCTATGTTTCCTACAATTATTTCATCACAATATTTAGAAGCTATTTTGGCTGCTTCAGGATCTATTTCTACTCCAACGACATAATTCCCCCTTTCCTTTAAAACTTTACTTACGTAACCTGTAGACGTTCCTATTTCTAATACTCTTTTATTAAAACCTATCATCTTTATTGCCAAAGTGAGAGATGAATTAAGATCAGATAAATCTATCTGGGAAATTTCGTATCTTTTAGAAGATAAATTTTCTTTCAATTTATAATCCTCCATATTTAAGTTCTTCTCGCCATGAAGGAATTTCTATATTTAACTCTTTGCTTATCTTTTCATTACTCATTGCAGACCATTTTGGACGTTTAGCTGGAAAGTTTTGTTCAAAATCTGACCTGTAAGCGGGATATATAAATTTCTTTATACCCTTTATACTAAAATACTCCTTTGCCCACTCATACCTTGAAGCATATCCTGAGTTTGTAAGATGATAAAGTCCTACTAAACCTTTTTCTAAAGCTTTTAAAGTTACTTCCACTATTGTCCTTGTAGATGTAGGAACGGAAAACTCATCACAAGCTACTCTTAGATACGGATTTTTTTCAGCCCATTGGGACAGTTTATAGAGAAAGTTCTGTTTTCCATCTCCATACACCCAGCTTGTCCTAAACAGCAAATACTTATCTAGTATACTCTTTAGAGCTTCTTCTCCTAAGTATTTACTTAGACCATATTTATTAAGTGGATTTGGTATATCTTCTTCTGTATATAATCCTTCCTTAGTTCCATCAAAAACATAGTCTGTTGAGTAATGAATTAAAAATATACCTTTTTCTCGAGAAATAAATGCCAAATTTGAGATTGCAGTACTATTTACCTTTAAAGCTAACTGAAAATCTTCCTCTGCTTTATCTACCTGATTATAAGCTGTGCAATTTATAATTATGTCCGGATTATACTCATCTACTACTTTGTAAACACTGCCTATATCTGTAATATCAAGTTGTTGTCTTGATAAGGCTAAATACTCTTTTCTTTCCTTTTCAAAAAATTTAACAAATTCTAATCCAAGCTGTCCCTTTGATCCAAATACAAGGAATTTCATTTATAAACCTTCTGCCATAGAGTTTTTAACTCTTTTTCTTTTTGTTTAACCCATTCAATATTCTCAATATAAAACTTTATAGTTTGTATTATACCCTCTTCAAACTTAGTTTTTGGAATAAATGTAAGTTCTCTTTTTATTTTTTCAGAGTTCATTCTATATCTTAAATCATGTCCCGGTCTGTCTTTTACAAATGTTATTAAATCTTCTGATTTTCCAAGTATACCTAAAATTGCCTTAACTACTTCTATATTTTCTTTTTCTTCTCCGCTCCCTAAGTTATAAATTTCTCCTATTTTTCCTTTTTCCATTACTGTTAAAACACCTTCCGCACAGTCTCCCACAAATATCCACTCTCTTCTATTTTTTCCGTTGCCGTATACCGGAATTAGTTCATCTTGTAAAGCTTTTAAAATTATCACCGGTATAAATTTCTCAGGATACTGCCATGGCCCATAGTTATTTGAAGGTCTAACAGTAATTACAGGTAATCCATAAGTTTTATGATAAGCTCTTCCAAGCATATCTGCAGAAGCTTTTGATGATGAATATGGTGAGTTTGGCTTTAAGCATGTCTCTTCGGTAAATTGGTCTTCCAAATTTTCTAACTCTCCATAAACTTCATCAGTTGAGATGTTTATGAATTTTTCAACGGAGTATTTTCTTGCTACTTCAAGTAAGTTAAAAGTACCTTCTACATTAGTCTTTACAAAAACAGCTGGCTCTATTATACTTCTATCTACATGGCTTTCTGCTGCAAAATGAACCACAATATTTGGATTTTCTTTCTCAAACACCTCTTCAACTGAGTTTAAATCTGTAATATCTACGTTATAAAACTTTATGTCATTTTGAACATCTTTTAACCTCTCTAAATCTCCTGCATAGGTTAAAGCATCTAACACCAAAACTTCATATCCTTTCTCAACTGCCAACTTAACAAACCAACTTCCAATAAAACCTGCTCCTCCGGTAACTAACACTTTTTTCAAAGTAGATCTTCCTCCTTCAAATCTTTTAATTTTGGTAAATTTTTATCTTTCTCAGAAAGTACGACTTCTGAAAGTCCTTCAAATGGCCATTTTATGTTGATGTCAGGGTCGTTGTATATAATACCTGCATCGTGTTGTGGTGAATACTCCGATCCGGAAACTTTATATACTATTTCTGCAAAATCCGATAATGTTAAAAATCCATGGGCAAATCCTGGCGGTATCCAGAGCATATACTTATTTTCTTCTGATAGCTCTGCAAAAACATATTTTCCAAATGTTTTACTACCTTTTCTTATATCAACTGCTACGTCAAATATTTTACCTTTTATACATCTGACTAATTTCCCTTGAGCTTTTGGATGTTTTTGGTAGTGAAGACCTCTTAAAACTCCCTTAACTGAACCTGAATGGTTGTCTTGAATAAAATCTGTATTTATCCCAACTTTCTCAAAATCTGATTTTTTGTAAAACTCTAAGAAAAATCCTCTTTCATCTTCAAATATTTTTGGCTTAATAAGAATAATTTCCGGAATTTCTAATCTTTCAAATTCAAATGGCATTTTAAGTTTCTCCTAAAACCTCTCTCAAAAGATACTGTCCGTAGTCTGTCTTTTGCAGTTTTTTTGCTATCTTAAAAAGCTGGTTTCTATCTATCCAGCCGTTTTTGTAGGCTATCTCTTCAAGACAACCTATCATAAGTCCGGTTCTCCTTTCTATCGTAGCCACAAACTCTCCGGCTTCGAGAAAACTGTCATGGGTTCCGGCATCAAACCATGCATAACCTCTTCCAAGAAGTTTTACTTTTAAAGAGTCCCTCTTTAAATACTCTTCTAAAACAGATGTTATCTCAAGCTCTTCCCTCTCTGATGGTTTTACATTACTCGCTATTTTGGTAGCATCTCTATCAAAGAAATATATTCCTATTACGGCAAAGTTTGATTTTGGATTTTTAGGTTTTTCCTCAATACTTAAAACTTTACCATTTTGGTCAAACTCAACTACTCCAAACCTTTCAGGGTCTTTTACAGCATAACCAAAAACATAAGCTCCACCGCTGTTTATAACATCTTCCTTTGCTTCTTCCAAAACTTGCCAAACGTTATGTCCATAAAGGATGTTATCACCCAGTAGATACATCACTGGACAGTCTTTTATATACTCTTGGGCAAGGATAAGTCCTTCTGCAAGTCCATTTGGGTTTTCTTGAATAACATAATCTATATTCATTCCTAAGTCTTTACCGTGTGAAAACACTTTTTCATAGAGAGGTCTATCTTCCGGATTTATAACAAAGATAACATCTCTTATTTTCAGAAGCATAACGAGAGATAGAGGGTAGTATATCATCGGTTTGTTATAGATAGGTAAAAAATGTTTGTTTATTATCTGTGTAACAGGATAAAGTCTTGTTCCGCTCCCTCCGGCAAGTATAATAGCTTTCACTGTTCAATCTCCTTTGTGAATAGATCTTCTAAATTCATCTCTATATCGTCTACTACTATTATATTATCACCCCAATCTGTTATAAACCACTTTTTACCTTTCTCTGCAACCATAACTTTTTTATCAAAAGTGGTGTACCATATCACCTTCTTAACACCTGAATCTAATAATTCCTGAGTTTTCTCCCTTGAGTAGTTCATAAAGTCTCCATACTTTCTCAAATCAGCTTTAGTATCTATCTCTATCACCACTTCTGGAGGTGTTTTCACATATCTATTATCGATTCCTTCTTTTAAGATTTTAGCTTTATCAAATATGGCTATATCAAGAGATATCCATGTATTTGGAGATGTCTTATAACCTATCTCATTGTACAAAATTTTATACCTTCTTCTGTCAATTTTCTGATATATAAACGAAACTATCAGATCCACTATCCATGACTGTAATTTACTACTTCCAATAACTTTCTCCAGATTTTTCTCTCCTTTAATCACTTTATCGTAATCTCTGTAATATATAGGTTTTCCTTTCTTCATCTCATAGATCAGCTGTTTTGGAATATTTATTTTTTTATCTGATTTTTTCTCTTTTTCTACTACAGCCATTTTTGGCTCCTTTTTTGCAAAATTTTTGATAACATTTTAATATAAAATATAAAATAGTTCAAGAGGTTAGCAATATGTACGATGAGAAAACTCAGAATCTACTTATAGAGAAATCAAGAGAACTCTTAAAAATTGATGTTAAAAAGATAGACAAAGATATTGCAAAAAAGATAGTTAATGATTTGAGAGATGTTATAAAATACCACGATTATAGATACTATGTTTTGGCTCAACCGGTTATTTCTGACTACGAGTATGATAAGCTTTTTAAATTACTTAAAGATATTGAAACTAAATTTCCAGATTTAATAACTCCGGACTCTCCCACTCAGAGGATACCATCCGAGATAACAAAAACTTTTCCAGAAGTTAAACATCTTACTCCTATGCTCTCTCTAGATAACTCTTATAATGAGCAGGATTTAAGAGATTTTGACAGGAGAGTTAGAGAGTTAACTGGAGTAGATACAGTTGAGTACAGTGTTGAGCCAAAGTTTGACGGGGCTGGAATATCACTTGTTTATGAAGATAACCTATTTGTAAGAGGTGCCACTAGAGGAGATGGAGAAGTAGGAGAAGAGATTACAAACAACCTTAAAACAGTAAAAACGATACCACTT
>JBBFMH010000058.1:0-9678 GCA_037478615.1 Hydrogenothermaceae bacterium | reverse complement strand
AAGTTTACAGTTGACTTTACAATCTCTAAGGAAGATATATACATTGCAACTAATGCAACTATTGAGGAAAATGTAAATCCGTAAATTAAGTTCATCAAACTCTCCGAAATTTATAAGATGATATTGATTATTATATTGCTATTTTTTAAAGATTTATTTTTAAAATTTAAATATGTTTATTTGATTTTTAAATTACTTTACACTCTGGATCTCTCTTATTTTTCTTGCAATTTCTCTAATTGCATCTGTCTGGCTCATTCCCTTTTCCATCAACTCCCTAACTGTTTGAGCTTTTGCAAGGGTATTTAATATCTCAACTATGTCTCCGGAAGGATTACATCCTTCTGTTAGCGGTTTGCCATTTTGGAGTGTCTCGTTTATACATTTTTCTATCTGTTGTGGTGTAAACTTCATTGATATCTCTTTTATCTCCTTGATGTTCATATTCATCCTCCTAAATTGGTATAATAATACTAAACTATGTCAAAGGTGATATTTATGGAAGTGATAAAAGTCATAAATGATGAGCTTAATAGTCTATTTGAGATAAAGACAGATGATGGATACACTGTTGAGTCAGTCCATTATAGAGGTAATACTCTCTGTGTTTCTTCACAGGTAGGATGTTCTGTTAGATGTTCCTTCTGTGCCTCTGGATTAAAGGGTCTTATTAGAAATCTATCTTTTGAAGAGATTGTAGACCAGTATAGGTTGGCAGTTAAAGATGGTTTTAATGTTGAAAATATAACATTCGCAGGTATTGGAGAACCTCTTTTAAACTGGGAGAATGTTAGGAAAGCTTTTGAATATTTTAAAAGTTTAGGTTTAAAAGTCTCCTTTTACACAACTGGATTTCCTATATCAAACTTCAAAGATCTTTTAACTCTTAACCATAATGGTATAACATTATCTCTTCACAGTGTTTTAGAAGATAAGAGAAAAACTCTTATACCAAACAGTCATAGTATAGATAGCCTTATATCAACTCTTGAAGATTATATAAAAAATCTTTCCTCGAGAAAGAAGAAGCTTTACAGTATAGGATATCTACTGATAGAAGGTGTCAATGACTCCCCAGAAGAGATAGATATATTGATAAATATTGCTAAAAGATTAAATTTGTCTGTATCTTTACTTAAATATAACGAGATAGAAGGAATAGATTATAAGACCACAACAGATGATAAATATGAAGAAATTTTCTTAAAACTTAGAAAAAACGGTATAAGAGTAACTCTTTCAAATAGATACAGAACAAGAAAGATTGGTGGTTGTGGAACTTTGATGATAAATAGATTACAATGCTCCACTCTTTAGTATATCGTGGATATGGACTATCCCTACCACTTTCTCTCTTTCTATAACTGGTAAAACTGTAATGTTATACTTTTCCATCGTTTCAAGTGCTTCTAACACATATGATTTAGGAGTCGTATATTTTGGGTTTGTTGCCATGATATCTTTTGAAAAACTGTTATCTAAACTTATGCCTTTCTTTATAGCTCTTCTTATATCTCCATCTGTTATTATACCTATCAATTTATCTTTATCCATAACAAAAACTGCACCGTAACCTTTCTCAGAAATCTCCACTATTGCATCTTTAACATGGGTATCCGGATTTACTTTTGGTATAACTGTTTTCATAACTTGATAAACTTTCATAAGTTTTTTCCCGAGAGACCCACCAGGATGAAACTTTGCAAAATCTTCTTCTTTGAACTCTTTAACTGTAAGTAGAGCGACAGCTATGGCATCTCCTAATGCAAGAGTGTTTGTAGATGAAGATGTAGGTGCAAGATTCAATGGACAGGCTTCTTTTTCTACGTATAGTTTTAAAACTATATCAGCATGTTTTGATAGGGTTGAGTTATCTTTATTGGTTATGAGTATAATTTTGTTACCCCATCTTTTTATTATCGGTATAATAGCTATAAG
The DNA here is from genome assembly GCA_037478615.1 of Hydrogenothermaceae bacterium. Lineage (GTDB taxonomy): Bacteria > Aquificota > Aquificia > Aquificales > Hydrogenothermaceae > JAOABC01. The sequence goes on along the minus strand of JBBFMH010000058.1, from coordinate 7,740 downwards.
TTCTGGAGTTTCTCCGCTGTTTGATATGGCTATTACCGTATCTTCCTTCTCTATAACACCTAAATCTCCATGTATTGCTTCTGCTGGATGTAGAAAGATAGTAGGTGTTCCGGTTGATGATAACGTTGAAGCTATCTTTTTGCCTATAATTCCTGATTTACCTATACCTGTTATAACTATCTTTCCTTTAGTGTTTAGTAATAATCTTACTGCTTCTACAAAATTTTCATCTAAATTATCTTTTAAACCGTTTAAAGCTTTTATCTCATCTTCTAAAACTTTTTTGCCTATTGAAAGTATATCTTTATTTTCCACAGTTACATCCACTACAACTTCCACATTCTTTTGTTTTAAGTAATCCTTTCTCTTTTAGTTCATCAAATTTCAATCTTAAAATTTCTCCGGTTTCAGAACCAAACTCAACAAACTCATTTATAAAATCATAACTTTTGACTGTGTATGGTAATCCATCAATCTCTACTACAGATTCAATATCTGGAAGATATTCTCTTATTTCATAGTTTTCCTTTTCATAAGCTAAACAACACATAAGTCTTCCACATATTCCGGTGAATTTTGCAGGAGTAGGAGGAAGATTTTGGTAGGCTATACTCTCCACGTTTACAGTTTCAAATTTGTCAAGAAAAGTAGAACAGCAACACTGTTGACCACATACCCCAACAGCTCCAAGCATCTGGACTCCATCTCTTACACCTATCTGTCTCATCTCAATTCTCATCTTTATCTTCTTCGCAAGGATTTTTACAAGTTCCCTAAAATCTACCCTACTCTCAGCCGTGTAGTAAAAGATAACCTTTGTTCTGTTGAGAGGTATGTATGCTCTAAGTAAATTCATCTTAAGTCCAAGATTCTTTGACTCCTCTTTACATATTGAAAGATACCTATCAGCTTCTTTGATATGTTTATCAAATGTTTTCAAATCTTCTTTTGTAGCTTTTCTGATAAATTTCTGACTTTCAATATCGTCAAACTCTTCCTTAGCTTCTACTACTTTAACTATCTCTTCTCCTTTCTCTGTTTCAACTACTATAAAGTCATCTTTTTTTATAAATGTAGGAGCTTCCACAGCGGAGAATTTGTTTGTATCAAAAAATCTTATTTTCACTACTTTAAGTCTGTGTTTTATATCTAAAACTGCTTCCATTTTTTCACCTCATCAGTTAGTTTAAAGTAAAGTCCCAATAATGTAAGCTTTTTCTTTACTCCTTTCAGTAGAGCATCTCTTGCCAATCTATACTCTTTTACAAACATCTCAAACATATCCGGATTTATATTCCCCGACACTAAATCTTTACTCAGCAAACTATAAATTATATCAAATACCAAAACTGCCTGCTGGACTTCCAAATTTTCAAAGTTCTGGGCCAAAGAGAATATACCTTCCGGATGTTTATGGTTTATAATAAGATTGGATATATCCTTTGCGTATCTGTATAAGCTTTCATTCTCTAATATAATGAGAGGTAAACACAAACTTCCATCAGCTATATTTATAAGGTTATCTACTTTTTCCTCATTTACACCTTTCAATATCAGTATCTCTCTTATCTCATCATCAGACAGATTTCTAAACTTTATCTTTTTTAACCTTGAAAGTATTGTTGGAAGTAATTTCGCTTGGTTTGATGTAGTTAAAATGATTAAGCTGTTTGAAGGGGGTTCTTCTAAGGTTTTTAGTAATGCATTACTACTTTCTACATTCATATTTTCTGCTTTTTCTATTATTACCACTTTGCCTCTTTCACTTTTAAGTTGCAGAAAGTCTATAATCTCCCTTATCTGGTCTATCTTTATCTCTCTACTTTCAGACTGGATAAGTTTTATATTGTAGTGAGGTGTTAAGTTTGTTCCTTCATACACATTTGATATTGTATTATTCACCAATCTGCAGTCTTTACATTCTCCACATCCAAAACCTTCTTTTTTTTCACAGAGATAAGCTCTTGCTGTATATAGAGCAAATAGTTTCTTACCTATACAGTCTTTACCCTCAAAGAGTAGTGATAAAGAGTCGTAATTTTTATCAAGGAGTTTCTTTATAACTTCCCTTTCTTTTCTGTGTCCTATTATCTTCATTTTATTATATTTCTGTTTTTTAATATGGATATAACCTGTTTAAATATATCTTCTATACTCTGAAGACCATCTAACACAACTACTCTATCCAGATCTTTCTGTGCTATACTCAAAAATCCCTCTCTAACTTTTCTGTGGAATTCTATACTTTCACTTTCTAATCTATCCTTACTTTTTAATCTTTCAAACGCTTTTTCTACTGGAATATCAATTAAAAAAGTTATATCTGGCTTATATCCTTCTGTGGCAAGTCTGTTTAGATAATCTACTATGTTAAAATCTATGTTCCTGCCGTAGTGTTGATACGCTGTTGTAGAGTCATAAAATCTATCTGATATAACTATAAAACCATCTTCTACTTTTGGTTTTATAATGTTATGGATGTGAATGTTTCTGTCTGCTTCATATAAGAGTAATTCTGCTAACTCTGGGAATTTTTCCTCCGTATGTGATAAAAGTATCTCCCTTATCTTCTTACCAAGTTCTGTACCACCTGGTTCCCTTGTTAAAACAGCTTTATATCCATTATCTTTAAGGTAGCTGTATAAGATTTCGGATTGTGTCGTTTTACCGCAGGCTTCTATTCCTTCAAAAGTTATAAAAGTTCCTTTTTCCATTACCCCATCTATCAAAAATCATAAATTTTAGATATAACTGATATATAATCTTATCACAAACTAAAAGTTGGAGGTTTCTAATGATAGATAGAGAGAAAGTTGAGGAAGTTTTGGAGCAGATCAGACCTTATTTGAGGTTTGACGGTGGAGATGTTGAGCTTGTAGATGTATCAGAGGATGGTACTGTATATGTGAGACTTATGGGAGCTTGCTCTGGATGTTCTATGTCACTCTGGACTTTGAAAGGTGGAGTTGAAGCAAGATTAAAACAAGCTATTCCGGAAGTAAAGGAAGTAGTTGCTGTAAATTTGGGACAACCAGCTTTTTAAGCTAATATCACTGGCTCCGTATCGGAGCCCATTATTCACCAATTTTTTTTCTTTTTGTGATATCATTTTTTTATGACATTAAGAAAAAAGAGATCCTTACACTCTAAATATAAGCTTTTTAAACTTTTTGTTTACAATGTTCTTGAAAATGATAGACATTATCTGAATACAATTTACAGTATTGTAGGTCTATTTCTTGTAATAACATCTTCAATAACTATCATTTTCCTGTTTACTCCCACAGCAGAGAGGATACCACCAGATTTACATAAATTCTTATTAGACTATGAAGATTTTACCTTAACTTTTTTTGCAGTTGAGTACATCCTTAGATTTTGGGTATCTTCAGATTTTTACAGAGATTTTAAAGAAAATTTTCAATGGTCAAATAGTTATTTAAAGGCTTTTATTGAAGCTTCAAAGGTAAAAATCAGATGGATGTTAAAACCTACGTCCTTGATAGATCTTATAAGTATAATACCTATTTTTAGGCCTTTAAGAGTTTTTCGTATACTTTTATTACTTAGACTTTTAAAACTTTTTAGATATGCCTCTCCTTTAAAATTTATATTTTACGCGTTTAGAGAGAATAGCTATATCTATCTTGTTATAATTTTAATTATATCTCTGATAATTTTTGTCTCTTCTTCGGTAGTTTATGTTTATGAACATAACAACGGAAATAAAAGTTTTGACAGTTTAGGAACGGCTATATACTGGGGAATTATTACTTCTATGACTGTTGGATACGGTGATATCATACCAACAACAGATGTGGGAAGATTCTTTGCATCCTTTCTATCTGTATTTACAGTTATACTTGTATCTGCGTTGACGGCTACATTTTCTGCATCTTTTGTAAGCAGATTGTTGGAGCTTAAGGAGGGAAATGTTATGGTTAGGAATTTAGAGAATCATATTGTTATATGTGGTTATAATGAAACTTCGGAGGAAATTTTAGAGAATATAATCAGTCTTGGTATAGATAAAGAACGAGCTGTGGTTTTAATAACTAACTTTGATAAAAACCAGATTGGTATTGAGTTGTCTGATTTTATAATATACAAAAAAGGTGATTTTGTTATGGAGAAAACCTTACTTGAAGCTGGGGTTGATAAGGCTTCAGATGTGGTGGTTGTTGGTGAAAAGTTTGAGAATCTTAACGATAGGAATATAGATGCACGAACTGCTCTTACAGGTATGCTTGTAAAAAGTTTAAATCCGAATGTTAGGCTTTATATAGAAGTTTTACTTGATGAAGATGCGGAAGTTTTTAAAAATCGTGTTAAAGCTAAGGATGTTCTTATACACGGGCAGATAATAGGTAAAATAATGTTTTCAAGTCTATTAAATCCGGGAGCAACACAGCTTGTTGAAACCATAATAGACAATGAAAGCGGTATAAAGAAATTAAAGGTAAGGGAGTTCGGACATGTTAAAACATTTGGAGATCTTTTGAGAGTAGCAAGACTGAAAAATATCCTCCCAATAGGGATAGAGAGAAATAGGGAGATCATCCTCAATCCATCAGATAGCTTTGAGGTTGAAGATAAGGACTATGTTTTTATAATACAGAGGGTGGAGTAAACCACCCATTTTGGTTTATTTAAAAGCGTCTATCAGTTTATTTAAAGTTTCAGCAGGTAAAGCTCCAGAAATTGCAACACCTTTGGGGAATATTATAGTTGGAGTTCCGTTTATTCCAACACTTTTAGCAAACTCTATATTTTTAGTTACGACAGACTTTCCGGAATCACAGGATTTCTCTATAGACTTTAGGCCATTTTCATCACCTTTTGATACAGACTCAAATGCTTTGTTGAGTATCTGTTGCTTTTGGGAGTTATCTTTTTGACAAACTATGTTTTCTGATATACCTTGAGCATTTTTGTGGAACGGTAGTGGATAGAGTATCATCTCAAAAGATACATCTTTTCTATTAGCTAATATTTTCTCCACTTCCCTGTGAAGTTTTGCACAGAAAGGACATTGAGGATCTGTTACTACATAAACCTTTGTCTTTCCATTTCCATAAGTTATGTTTGATTGAGGGATGTTGGAAGTGTTTACAAAGTTAATATATTCTATTAAGCCTTCTTTTTTGAGAACCTCTACTTTATCCTTGCCTATCAGATTGGCAAGTTTTGTCTCTTTTTCACTGTTTGCTTGACTTTGGAGAGCCTGGACCTTCTCTCTCGTTAAACTTACCTTTTTATTTATATCTATAATTTCACCGTTTATGAGATACTTTAAATTACAGTCCATATAAACCGGAACTTTTCTCCCACCTGCATCTATAACTACTTCGTATATTCCAGATATGGGAGAGTCAGACACACTAACAACTTTTGCATTTCCAATAATAGGGGCTAAAGCCTTTTCTACCTGTCCTGTAGAAACCTTACTGTTACCACCGCCTAAACAACTTTCTGCTGCAAAGGATGTTGTGGCTGTAGCAATTAATAATCCTGCCATTAAACTTTTTAACTTCATACTCTCTCCTTTTTAATATTTTAACTTTATTCTATTATATACCTACTTTAAAATTTGTAAATAAATATAGTGTAAACATTATATCTCTATCCTTACAACAACTCCATGAACCTTTTGAGGAGGAAGTTTATAGAAATCTGCAAAATTAGAGAAAACCCTCTTAATTAAACCAAATAGTTTCCATATTATGTTATTTGAATATACATTATCAACACCGTAGAATATAACTCTTTCATTCATCTTTAAATCTCTTAGACATTCATCAACATTTACGAATTCTTGATAACCGTAATCTATGGTAATGTGTTTAATATGGGGATTTAGATCTTCTTTAAAGTATGCTTTTATTCCAAAAGGCTCATCAAGTTTATTGAGAGTTAGAAATATATTTTCTTCATAGATAATTCCATGTTTTATCATAGTTTCAACTATGTATGGTGGAACTCTGTTTATATCCCTAAGTAGGAAAACCCCTTTTCCTTTTATTATATGTCCTTTGGAATATACTTTATCAAAAGCTTCTAAGAATTTATTTAAATCCATAAATTTTGCTTTACTGTATATTCTATTTTGACCTAAGAGATATAAAGATATTATTGAGATAGGAGGTATTGCAAACATAATAGGCCAGTATGCTCCATGAGGTATCTTTAGGGTATTAGATAAAAAGAATATCAGATCAACCAGTAAAAGTCCGATACTTCCTATAAAGAAAGGATATTTCTTTAAAGAGAAGTATATATAAGACAGTAATATGGCTGTAATAACCATGTCTATGTTAACAGCTAAACCATAAGCAGAGGCCATCTTCTCTGATTCTCTAAATATAAAAAACATAATCAAAACACCGATAAGTAGGAAGAAGTTTACTACTGGTATATATATCTGAGTACTTAACTTTGTTGATGTATGTCTCACTTGAAGCAGTGGTATCAATCTCGCATTTATACCTTGGAATATTAGAGAGAATACACCACTTATTAAAGCTTGCGACGCTATTATACCTGCAACTGTTACAAGTATTAAAAATAGCATATAGAATTCATTTCCAAGTAAAATACTCGCACTGTGGAAAAATGGATTTGTTTCTTGTTGGTTATTTAGTATAAAAGAAGCCTGTCCAAGGTAGCTGATTGTAACCGAAAAGAAAACAAATACCCATCCAGCTCTTATAGCATTTTTACCTATGTGTCCCATATCTGCATACATTGCCTCACCACCAGTAGCAACAAGGATGATTTCAGATAAAGAGATGAAAGCTATAAAAGGATGGTTAATAATAAAATTTAACCCTTCGACCGGATTCAAAGCTTTTAAAACAACAGGGTTTTGTGATATAAAGTAAAGCCCTATCGTTGCTATAGATAAAAAGTAAAATATCATTATAGGACCAAAGGCTATCCCTATTTTCCCTGTTCCATACTTCTGAATTGCAAAAAGGACAAGTGTTATAGAGATTGCTATAAAAAGAACAGTTTCTTGAGATAAACTTTCCAAACCGTTTATTAATCTTAATCCTTCTGTTGAGCTAAGTATTGTTATAGCCGGAGTTATAATCCCATCTCCCAGCAAAAACCCTATCCCAATTAAAATAAGAGCTTTATGTATGATTTTTAATTTTTTTGATTTCGCTATAGAGGAAGCTATCTCACCTAAAACTATTATACTTCCCTCACCTCTTAAAGATAGATTCATTGCAAACCAAGCATACTGAATAGTAGGTATAACTATCAATGTCCATATCATAAGGGAAACTATTCCGAAGATCTCTTCTGGTTTTGGTTTTGTTATAAGTATTATTACAGCTAAGGTATAAAGGGGGCTTGTTCCTATATCTCCAAAAACTGTCCCTATCGCTTTTATTACATCAGAAATTTTAAAACTGTTGCTATGTTGCATGACAAACCTCCGTTATAAATAAACATTTAATCTCTTATCTCTACAAATTTCAGCAATCTTGGGAAAATTATCAGTATAAGTATAGTTCCTAAGAACATTCCACCCACTATTACTACTGCAAGAGGTTTTTGAACTTGACTTCCAACACCGGAAGACACAGATGCAGGTAGTAATCCAACAGAAGCTGTCAATCCAGTTATTAAAATAGCTCTAAACTTTTCTTTCACTGTTGTATTTATAGCTCCTTCTTTGTCATAACCATTTCTTACTAAATTTTTATAAGTAGAAATTAATATGTTAGAATT
>JBBFMH010000057.1:0-9738 GCA_037478615.1 Hydrogenothermaceae bacterium | reverse complement strand
AACGGGAGATGTTCATGTTAGCCATCATCATCTTGTTGAAGATGTAGGTATAGTTTTGGGAGTTGCTGTTAAAGAGGCTTTAGGAGATAAGAAAGGAATAAAGAGATTTGGATACAGTATAATCCCCATGGATGAAGCCCTGGCTATGTGTAGTATAGACCTTTCTGGAAGACCTTTGCTTTTCTATGATGATATGGATCTAAGAGGAAAGATAACGAACTTCGATTTTGAGCTTATGGGGGAGTTTTTTAAAGGATTTACTCTATCAGCTGGAATAACGATGCATCTTAAAGCATTATCTGGGAAAAATTTACACCATATAGCTGAATGTTTAACAAAAGCCTTTGCGGTTGCACTTAAAGAGGCAGTATCTATAGACCCAAGAAGAAGTCAAACACCGTCAACAAAAGGAGTGATATAAGTATGGAGAATATAAACAGAAAACAGGAGATATTAAAAATACTAAAAGAAAGAGGAGAAGTTACTGTTAAGGAACTTAGTCATATATTCGGTGTCTCAGAGATGACTATATACAGAGATGTAAGAGAGTTGGAAAAAGAGGGAGAGATAAAGAGAAAACACGGATCTATTCTTTTAAACACAGTTGAGAATAAAGAGCCTGTCTCTCTAAAAAGCTGTCCGGTGTGTACAAAGCCTATAACAAGATCACATCCTTATAAGATAATAGTTGAAAATTCAAAGGTTGTAGAGGCATGTTGTGAACATTGTGGAATGATGTTACATCAGAAATATGAGGATCAGAATGTTTCTGCTCTGACTTTTGATTTTATAACAGAGAAACCTGTTAATGCCATTGACGCTTATTATGTAGTTGGATCTTCTGCTGTTCCCTGTTGTAGTCCCAGTGTTATTCCATTCATAAACAAAGAAGATGCGGAGAAGTTTTCAAAAGGTTTTGGTGGAAAAGTGTTGAATTTTGTTGAAGCTTATAACGAAGTAATTAGCAGAATGAATATCAACATAAAAAGCTGTTGTGCCACGGAAAATAGCATTACATTTAATCTGTCGAAGTTAAGTAAAATAAGTAAAAAAAGTTAAAACAATCTAACTAAATAAACTTATCAAGTAGTACCTTGAGATAATTTTTTAAAGTGAGAACATATTTCATAGCATCTTCCTTTATTTTTTCTGGAATCAGATTCTCCTGTAAAATCTCATCTTTATATTCTCTTAACCACTCCTTAATCATCTCTTGATTAACTTCTATATGAAACTGTAAACCAATAGCTCTTTTATAAACAAATCCCTGATTTTCGTATCTATCCGATGTGAAAACTCTTTCTGCTCCAGCTGGTAAATCAAAAGTATCTCCATGCCACTGAAAAACTTTCAATATTTTGGGAAATTCATAAAAGTAGGGATGATCTGAGACTTTATAAACATCAAAAAATCCTATCTCCTTACCTTTCTCTCCTTTATAAACCCTAGATCCAAGAACCTTAGCTAACATCTGACTTCCCAAACATATACCCAGTAATGGTATATCTAACTCCAAAGCTTTTTCAATAATTTTAAACTCATAACTTAAAAAAGGATATATACTCTCTTCGTAGGCTCCCATATACCCTCCCAAAACAAGGATAAGAGCGTATTCCTCTAAAGGGTCTTTTACAACTCCACCGTTTGCTGTATCTACATATTCAATTATACAGTCTCTCTTGTGTAAGATTTCTTCAATCATCCCAGCATGTTCAATTTTCACATGTCTTATTGCTAAAACTTTCCCACTCATCGTTCTCTCCCTAAGAATTATCTAAATTTAAAACCCATATTACAGTGGAATGTAGGGTGGAAATCCACCCTACAGAACGGAGGTTAAAACAGAAGACCCAGCTCTAAAGCAGCAGAACTTTTTGTATCCTTTGGATTACCATTTTTATCTGTAAATATCTTTCCATCTGAGTTTACATAAGAAACCTCTGCTCTTATGTAACTGCTTTTTGTAGGCTTATATGTAGGCGTTATTGTAAAGGTGTATGCTTTTGAAACAAAGCTATAAATCCCACTTTCTTTTCCCTTAGACCCATCATTAACATACTCCAATCTTATTGGAGCAGAGAATCTGTCAAACTGAGGTATTAAGTATAGAGCCAATCCGTAGCCGTTATCATCATTTCCAGGTGTTTTTGCAGTTTCATCAAGCCATTGATAATCAAAGTTTAGACCCAATTTTAAATTAGGATGGACTTCCTTTGATAAAACTATATCTACGAGATTTTTGTAGGCTGTATAATCGTAGTAAGATACTGCATAATCTATTCCAAGTATGTTGCCTATACTTCCTACTGCGTAAGCTCCAGAAGTTGGTAGAGATGGGTTACCATCTACATATGCCTTATCTTTTGATACTTCTGCATAAAACTTTATATCTCCTATCTGGTATGTTGCTCTTACACCTGGATATATTAACGGTTGTGCATACCATACAGCTCCATAAGTGATATTAGGATTTGCGAAAGAGGTTGGAAGCTCGTAACCTATATTTGTTGTAAGTAATCCAGCATCTATTGATAGATTTTGGACAGGAATGTAGGTTAGGTAACCGTATATAACACCAAATTTTTCTGAAAGTATAGCTTTGTTATCTGTCAGTCCTCCATCGTATAATGTAGGAAGTAAAACAGTTCCAAAACCTGCAGTGAATCCTATTCCTCCGTCTTTTGCTTCTGATGAAAGTCCAACCAAGAAGTTTGATACTTTAAAGTTATCGTGGTTGTTGGAACCTGTGTTTGTTGAGTAGAAGTAGCCGGCAGTTACAGCACCTGATAGTGTGATATCAGAGTTGGCTACTGTAATCTGACCTGCATTGGCAAACCCTACGGTTAAAAGTCCCAGTGATGCTAATCCAAAAAACTTTTTCATGGTAAAATACCTCCTTTTAAAGATTTTATTAGAGCTCAAAACCTCTCTCACCGTGAACAGATTCATCAACTCCTCTTACCTCCGTTTCTTCATCAACTCTTGCACCACCAGTAAGTAGTGAAGATACAAAGTAAACTACTACCGTCATTATAGCTGTATAGATAATTGTAACTGCAACGGCTTTTAACTGTATAACCACCTGTTCAGGATTTCCATAAATAAGACCTTTCCCCACAGAGTTTACAGCCGGATTTGCGAATATACCAGTAGCTATTGCTCCCCATATGCCATTTAAAGCGTGGATACCGAATGCATCAAGAGAGTCATCATATTTAAACATCTTTTTAATGTAAAACACTCCTATAAAACCAACTACTCCGGAAACAGCTCCTATAACAATGCTACCCACAACATCAACAAAACCAGCAGCTGGAGTTATGGCAACAAGACCAGAAACTATGCCCGAAGCAGTTCCTAAAAGGGTTGGCTTTTTAGCGACTATCCACTCAGTTATCATCCAACTTATAGCTCCCAATGCTGCTGCTGTGTTTGTTACCAAAAATGCATTTGCTGCTATTGAGTCTGCGGCAAGTTCACTTCCTACATTAAATCCAAACCATCCAAACCATAATAAAACTGCTCCTGTTACAGTTAAAACTACCGATGATGGAACTATTGCCTTCTTTCCGTAATCTATCCTCTTTCCAAGTAAAATTGCCATAACAAGTCCAGCTATACCTGCATTGATATGGACAACAGTCCCTCCGGCAAAATCAAGAGCTCCATCTTTAGCCAAAAATCCACCACCCCATACCCAATGAGCTATTGGTGCATAAACAACTGTTAACCATAAAATAGTTAAAACTATCCACGTTTGAAACTTCATTCTCTCTATGATAGAACCACTGGCTATTGCTACAGTTATAGCCGCAAATGTCATCTGAAACATAACAAACAGTAGTGTTGGAATATTCCCAGTAGCCCAGATATCATCTATTTTTATGTTAGCCAAGAAAAGATTTTCTAAACTTCCGATCAATCCGGAAACATCACTTCCAAAAGCCAATGTATACCCCCATATTACCCATACAACGGAAGCCAAACAGTAAGCAATTAGAGACATTCCCATAGTATTAAGAATATTTTTAGATCTTGTCATACCACCATAAAACAGAGCAAGTCCTGCAGGTGTCATAAGCATAACAAGAGCTGTTGCTACAATCATCCATGCAGTATTACCACTGTCTAATTTTGGAGCATCCTCGGCAAAAGCCATAAACGGAGCCAAAACAGAAAAAGCAACCAAAACTCTCTTCATAACATTTACCTCCTGAAAAAAATTAGTTTAAAGAGCTTCACTACCTCTTTCTCCTGTTCTTATTCTTACAGCATCTTCTATATCCGAAACAAAAATTTTTCCATCCCCAACTTTCCCTGTTTTCGCTGCTGTCATGATAGCTTGAATAACTTTTTCAACTATACTGTCATCAACAACAATCTCTATTTTTATCTTTGGTAAAAAGTCGATAACATACTCCGCTCCCCTATACAGCTCGGTATGCCCTTTCTGTCTACCAAAACCCTTAACTTCGGTAATCGTGATGCCAAAATTCCCAAGTTCAACCAGAGCATCTTTAACTTCATCGAGCTTAAAAGGTTTGATAACTGCCTCTACCTTCTTCATATTTATCACCTCCCGATTTGTTAAAAACTTTACATCAAAAGTTATGCCAAACAGATTAAATTATTAATAAATTCATATTTTATTATTTTTAAAAAATCAAAAATGAACCTATAAATGCATCTTTTTAAGGCTCTCTTTAAACCAATTGCACCAACTTTGTGCAAACTCAGAAAAATTTAGTTAAAAATAGATGGCACAAATCTTGCACTATATCAAATAACTCTCAAAGGAGGCTTGTTATGGACAGATTAACTTTTGTTTTAGAAAGTGTAAAAGATGAATTTTGCTCGGAATTTAATTTCTTTTTCGAAGGAAAGACTCTTCAAGAGATTCAGGAAGAAAGTTTCATAGAAGAACTATTTATTAACTATCCTTTTGTTGAACTTTACTATATTTTAGATAAAAACGGATTGCAGATATCAGATAATTTTGTTAATCCTATATTTATAAAGAAGATAACTAAATTGGGAAAAGGGGTTGATAGATCTTCAAGAGTGTACTACAAGGAAGTAATTAAACAAAAAAAGTGCATAATCACGAAACCTTATAAGTCCATATCAACTCCAGATATAACTTCTACAATAGCCATTCCTATTATAAAAAATGAAGAGATAGAGTATATAATCTGTTTGGATCTTAATTTAAAGGCATTAGCTTCTCAATATGAACCTTCTCCTTTAAAAAGAAAGTTTGAAATTTTTACAAAATTCTCCTATGGCTTATTTAGTTTTTTCTTAGTTTTCATTGCTCTAAAACTTTTTATCTTAGGTATAGACAACATATTACCATTTACATTAAATGAACAGCATATATTTGAAACTGTGATTTTAATAACATTGTCTTTGGCTATCTTTGACCTTGCAAAAACGATTTTCGAGGAAGAAGTAATACTGTTCAAAGACCCCAGAAGACATTCAGAAATCCGTAAAACAATTACAAGGTTTTTAGCATCAATCATAATCGCTGTGTCAATAGAAGCGTTAATGTTGGTTTTTAAATTTACAATATCTGACCCTTCTAAATTACTATATGCATTGGGATTGTTTTTTGGCATAGGATTTTTAATTGTGTCCTTAGGGATATATGTGCTCTTAGGTTCAAAGGCTGAGATATCAATAAAGAAATTTGAAAAGTTAAACAGTAAGTAAGTATATACCTATGATAAAATAGATTTATACTTAAACTAAAAATAGAGGAAAGAGAGTGAAGATAGATATTAAGGTTAAATTGGCTGTGCTTTTTCTTGTTTTTACAGGTATTATCTATCTAATGATGACAAAATCACCGAAACTAGGATTAGATATACAAGGTGGTGTCAGTATAACTTTAAAAGTAGATATAGATAAAGTTATAAAAGACCAGTATATGTCCTTAGGAAAGGATATTGAAAAAAAATTACAGGATAAAATAGAGATTCTATCAAATAAACTTACAGAAGAAGGTTTATTGATATCTTTACTTGATCCAACAAAATTAGAAAATGCCAAAGAGATTTTACAGAAAGAATATCCACAAATAGTTGTAGAAAGTAGAGGTTCTGATCTCATTGTGAAATTTGCAGATTGGGAAATCCAACGAATAAAAACATCTACTATGAAACAGGCTGTTGAGACTTTAAGAAACAGGATAGACCAGTTTGGAACTTTATCTGCCAATATAGCTCAAAAAGGCAGGGACAGGGTTTTGGTTGAACTTCCGGGGGTTGTTGATCCAGAGAGAGCAAAAACGATAATAGGTAAAACAGCACAACTTGAACTAAAAGAGGTAGTAGATAGTGGTTTTTCCAAGGAGGAGCTTTTAGCTAAGTATAATGGTGGTTTACCTGAGGATTTGGAATTACTGGAAGGGCAGGAAGAGGTCATAGATGGCAAGAAGGTAAAAGAATGGTTTATAGTTAAAAAGATACCGGTTATAACGGGGTCTATGCTTAAAGATGCAAGGGCAGCTATGGATCAGGGTGGAAACCCTGCTGTTAACTTTGAGCTTACATCAGAAGGAGCAGAGATATTTGGTGAAGCTACTGCAAATATGATAGGTAAAAGACTTGCTATAGTTTTAGATGGAAAAGTTATGTCAGCTCCAGTTATCAGGTCAAGGATAACTTCTTCCGGACAGATTACAGGTAAATTTACAACAGAAGAGGCAAACGACCTTGCAGTAATTCTAAGGGCCGGTGCTCTACCTGCACCTGTTAGCATAATAGAAGAACAGCTCATAGGACCAACCTTAGGAAAAGAGTCTTTAAATCAAACACTTATAGCAGGTATAGTCTCATTCGTATTGGTTGGTATCTTTATGATATTTAGATATGCAGTGTCGGGATTTATAGCAGTTATTGCCTTGGTATTTAATCTTTTAGCCTTATGGGCTACTATGTTAATGTTTGATATAACACTTACACTTCCAGGTATAGCAGGTATAATTCTAAACATAGGAATGGGTGTAGATGGTAATGTTGTTATATTTGAGAGGATCAAGGAAGAGCTAAAAAATGGGAAAACTCTAAGAGTAGCAATAGAGGAAGGTTTTAAAAGAGGTTTTAACGCCATCTTTGACTCCCATATTACAGTTATAATAGCAGCTCTTGCTCTCCTTGAGTTTGGTAATGCACCTTTAAAAGGGTTTGCTGCAACACTTTCAATAGGAACATTTATAAATCTATTTACCGCCGTATTTTTAACAAAACTTTTCCTTGATTTAGTTTTAGGTGGTAGAAAATACTTTAAATACGCTGTTTAGGAGTAGAGATGAGAAACTTTTTAGTTGAACCACCGAATATAGATTTTCTAAAAATCAGAAAACTTGGTTATGCTCTTTCTATTGGATTACTTATTATAAGTTTAGCCCTATTTTTCACAAAAGGATTTAATCTCGGTCTTGATTTTACTGGAGGAACTTCCGTTCAAATAAAGTTTAAAAAATCTTTATCTACATCTGAAATAAGAAATATTCTTAAAGAAGTCAAACTCGATGATGCTTTAATTCAGGAAATAGGAACTCAAAAAGATGAGTTTGAGATAAGAGTCCCGGCTAAAAAGGGAAGTTCATCAGAAATTGTAGGTAAGATAAAAGCAGCTTTTGATAAAGCTTTTCCAAATAGCTATGAGATAAGAAAGATAGATTTTATAGATGCTCTTGTTGGTGAAGAAATGAGAAAGGCCAGCATATACTCTATAATCTTTGTTATGGTTGGAATATTGCTGTATATAGGTTATAGATATGAACCGATTTTTGCTATTGCCGCAATTATACCTATCTTTCACGATGCTATAATCACTCTCGGTTTATTTTCATTGTTAGGCAAAGAGATAGATTTAACAGTTATCGCTGCTGTTTTGACAGTTTTAGGATACTCATTAAATGATACAGTTATCATATTTGACAGAATTAGAGAAAATATCAAATTAAGAGGAAGAAAGAATTTAGAAACAATAATAAATAGAAGTATAAACGAAAACTTAGGAAGAACTGTAATTACTTCCGGAACAGCTCTCTTCTCAGTTATATCTATACTGATTTTCGGTGGAGAATCTCTAAACAGTTTTGCTCTGGCACTGCTTATAGGTATAGTTTTCGGAACTTACTCCTCCATATATGTGGCAGCTCCACTGATCCTTGAGATGGAGAGATTTATAAGAGGTAGAGTCCAGAGAGAAAAAGTAGTAAAACCAGAGGTTAGATGATGAACTTTTTAAGTAGATTGAAGGATCTAAAAGCATACAAAACTGAGACAACTCCCTGTAAAGTAAGATTATCATCAAATGAAAGCCCCTTTGATTTATCTGAAGATCTAAAAGAAAAAATATCTGAAAAAATAAAAGATATAAACTTTCAAAAGTATCCAGACCCAACCCAGAGGGAGTTAAAAGAGATAATAGCTGATTTTATAAGAGAAACAGAAAAAGTGGATATCTCAGCAGAAAACTTAGTTTTAGGCAATGGATCAGATGAACTTATACATCTCCTTATATCCGTAGTAGGAGATATAGATCAGCCGATAATATATCCTGTGCCTACGTTTCCAATGTATCAAGTTTCTGCAGATGTGATAGGAAGACCGAAGGTGGAGTTTTACTTAAACAGCTCCTTTGATATAAATATATCAGATTTAGAGATGGCTCTATATGAAAATCCTCAACTTGCACTATTTGCCTCACCAAATAATCCGACGGGAAATAGCTTTAATCCGGAAGCTATAAAGCTGACAATTGATAAAAGTATATTTACCGTTATAGATGAGGCTTACATACATTTCTCCAATAAAAAAAGTTTTATAGAGTATGCTTTAAATAGTGACAATGTTGTAGTTTTAAGAACAATGTCAAAAATAGGACTTGCTTCTATAAGACTTGGCTATCTTATAGCTAAAAGAGAAGTAGCTCAACTCCTTGATAAAGCAAGGATGCCATTTAATATAACATATCCAACACAGGTGGTAGCTAAGATAGTATTAACAGAAGGAAGAAAAGAGATAATTAACCAGATAGAGTTTGTGAAATCAGAAAGAGAGAGAGTTTTATCACAACTGAAAAAGATAGAAAAACTAAAAGTTTATCCATCAGATGCAAACTTTTATCTGATAAAAGTCCCTGACGCAGATAAAGTCCATAGGATGTTGATAGAGAAAGGAGTATTAGTCAGAAATATGTCCCATCTGCCAAAGATGGAAAACTGCCTCAGAGTATCCATCGGTAAAACAGAAGAAAATAATACCTTCTTAAAAGCTGTAGAGGAGGTTATGGAATATTTTAACTTTCCTTTACCTTCCTAAACCACTTCCTTGCAGTGTCTAATACTTTTTCTTTTTCCACTGTTAAGACAATCTTATTTTTCATAAGGAGTTTTCCGTTTACAATAACCGTATCTACATCCAGACCTTTTGCAGAGTATACAATCTGTATATAAGGGTCATACATAGGTTGGAGATGGGGTTGGTTTGTATCTATTATTATAAAGTCTGCAAATTTACCTTTTTCAAGAGAACCTATCTTATCTTCTAATCTTATAGCTTTTGCACCTTCCCTTGTTGCCATTGCTACTGCCTGTTTTGCGTTAAGTAATGTTGGGTTCATATTGTGTCCTTTATGTAGCTTTGCTGCCGTTGATATCTCCCCTATTACATCAAGGTCATCGTTTGAAGCTGTCCCATCTGTTCCTATCCCTACTGTTAC
>JBBFMH010000056.1:4126-10163 GCA_037478615.1 Hydrogenothermaceae bacterium | reverse complement strand
GATGGTAGTTTTTTCCTGAATCTTATTGGTGGTGGACCTGATGAAAAAAAATTAGTAAAGAGAATAGCTTCTTTAAACTATAAAATAACACCATTTGTCAACGACCCGTATGAGCTTGCAAAACTTTATAACAGTGCCGATGCTTTCATTACATGTTCTAAAAGTGATACGTATGGCATCTCAGTTCTGGAAGCACAAAGCTGTGGACTACCAGTTTTTGCTTACAGAAATACATCTTTTGAAGAGTTAACACTTTACAAAGAATTCCTTGCAAAAGATAAATATGAGATGATAGAAAAATTACTAAGTTTTAAAAATAACCAAACAGTAATTTCCAGACAAAACCTACACAGGTTTATTAGCCTGAATTTTAGTATGGAAGATAGTTTTAACAAACTTATAAAAATCTATAAACAAATTGTTAACAAAAATTAACCGAACTTTAATTACCAGTAAAAATTTTTCATCTATTATCTTTATAAATTTAATAAATCTTAAAGGAGGTTTTTGGTAATGAAAGGAAAGCTTGCAGTTGTGGCACTACTTGGTGTTGTTGGTCTATCTAACGCAGAGGTGGTAGAAAACCCAATCCTTAAAAAACTAGTTGAAAAGGGAATTTTAACCCAACAAGAAGCGGCTGCAATAGACGAACAGCTGGCAAAAGAAGAGGCAGAAAGAGCAAGGTATCAGGCTGAAATTGACAAAGTTGCTATGGAAACAAAAGAGAAACTTGATAAAATGGACAAGAAGTTTAAAGATATGCCAGAGCTAAAAGGAAAGTTTAAAAAATTAGAGATAAGCGGTTGGGGATTTGGTGGTTACACATACGAGGATAAAAAAGTAGGTCAGGACACTGGCAACTTTGAAATAAGAAGATTTTACTTCAAAGTAAAGTATGGTCTGAACGATAAAGACTACATAAGGTTTACTACCGATACATCTGGGATGAATAGAGATGATACAGATAAAAAAGCTGGTCAGCAGTATGTTACAAAAATAAAGTATGCATACCTTCATAAGGATATATCCTCTCTTATTCCAAACACAAGTTTTGATATCGGTATAGTCCACACACCTTGGATAGGATTTGAAGAGAAAACAGGCTGGTTTTATAGAGCAATTGAAAGAGTATTCTATGAGGCACCTAATGGAGCGTTCGTGCTTCCATCAGCAGATGCAGGTCTTAATTTTGTGACAAAGACACCTTATATAACTGCTGAATACGGTATCTATAACGGTGAAGGATATGACAGACTAAACAGAGCAGATAAAGGAAGCTTTGGGCATGCTTTCAACAACATGGTTGCTGCAAGAGTTACCTATCATATAATGGGTGATGGAAAGAAAAAGATAGACCCATTTAAAGACACATATGCAAACCTTTCTGCCTATGTCCATTCAAGTGCAAACCACAGAGGTTCTGACAAAAACCTTGATGTTTACTTAGTCCATGGTGTCTATAACCATCCAAACTTCCTTGTTGCAGGACAGTATGTTAAAAAAGTTTATGGAACAAAAGATACTGATGGAAGTGGAAATGGTTATTCTCTTAACTTTGAAATTAGACCAAACAAAGAATGGGCAGTCTTTGGAAGATACGACCACTTTAAACTTGATAATCTTCCATCAAACTGGACAAACTGGAAAGAGAGAGACCAATATATATTTGGTGTGAAATATGTGATGTCTAAACACATAAACTGGATAGCAAATATTCAGACTGTTGATTATTCCGGAGCTAAAAACAATCTGGATAACAAAAAGAATGAATTTACAAAATATATGCTAACAGCAGAGTTAACTTGGTAACATAAAAGAAAGGGAGGCAGGGGGCTTCCCTTTTGTTAAAAATTCTTAACAAATTTTTAAGAAAATTTTAACTTTATTGGTGTATTATTCTCTTAGGTCAAAATTTAAAAGGAGGTAAAAAAGAGATGAAATTAAAAAAGTTGGCTATGGCTGGCCTGGCAACAGCAACCATAAGCGGTATAGTTTTTGCAGTTGAAATTACAGGAGCAGGAGCTAGCTTCCCTTATCCACTTTACTCTGCATGGGCTTATATGTATGAAAAAGCAACTGGAAACAAAATAAACTATCAGGCAATCGGTTCCGGTGGTGGTATCAGGCAGATAGAAAACAGAACAGTTGACTTTGGGGCATCTGATGCACCTCTAACACCAGAGGAGCTAAAAGAGAAGAAATTACTCCAATTCCCAACAGTTGTTGGTGGCGTTGTTCCTGTTTACAACCTGCCGGATATTGGAAACAGTCAGCTAAACTTTGATGGTAAGGCTCTCTGTGATATATACCTTGGAAAAATCAAAAAATGGAATGACCCTTATCTGCAACAGCTAAACCCCGGTGTCAACCTGCCAGATAGAGATATAACAGTTGTCAGAAGGTCTGATGGTTCCGGAACAACATGGATATGGACAAACTACCTCTCAAAGGTTTGTCCAGAGTGGGAGAAACAGGTAGGTTTTGGAACATCTGTTAACTGGCCAACAGGTGTTGGTGGAAAAGGAAACGAGGGTGTAGCAAACTATGTTAAAAGGTTTAGAGGCTCTATCGGATACGTTGAGTATATATATGCAAAGCAGAACAACCTTCCTGCCGGAAAAGTGAAGAACAAAGAAGGAAACTTTGTAGCACCTTCTGTTGAGTCATTCCAGGCAGCTGCTGCAAACGCAAAATGGGACAAAAAACAACATTTCTACTATGTATTAACAGACCAGCCTGGTAAAAACACCTACCCAATAGCCGGTGCAACTTTCATACTTCTTGCAAAAGACAGACCAGAATCATCTAAAAAAGCAATTAGCTTCTTTGACTGGGCATTTAAGAACGGAGACCAGGAAGCTCTCAGACTTAACTATATACCACTACCTGAAAATGTTAAAAACATGATAAGAGAATACTGGAAAGAAAATGGCCTGATGTAATGGCTTTCTTCATAGTTAACCTCCAAGAATATAATTACCCCCTTAACTAGGGGGTTTTTTGTTAAAATATGTTATGTAAGAAAATGAAAATGGAGACAGGATGGAAAGCAGACAGAAAGCTTTGAGCCGGGCAAAAGTTATAGAAAGTTTATTGAAAACTGTGCTAGCATCGGCAGGTATATTTGTTGGTATAATCTTACCTATTGTCATATTCTTTTCTCTATACAAAGAAGCATCTCTTGCAATTGAGCATTTTGGAGTTATAAATTTCCTTACATCAACAGATTGGGACCCAGTTGCAGAGAAATTTGGTGGACTTGTTCCTCTGGTTGGAACCTTAATTGCTACATTTCTAGCTACTCTTATAGCTGCACCTATTTCTCTTGGAATAGCAATTTTTCTAATTGAGCTGGCACCAAACAGACTAAAACCTATATTCTCAACAGCAATAGAACTACTTGCAGCGATTCCAAGTATAATTTACGGTATGTGGGGATTGTTTGTTATTGCTCCTCTCTTTGGTGAAAAGGTTGAGCCATGGTTAAAAAAAGAGCTTGGTGGTGTTCCATTAATTGGAAGGTTGTTTGAGGGTTCTCCTACCGGAATAGATGTTCTGACAACCTCTCTTGTTCTCTCTATAATGATAATTCCATTTATGAGCTCAGTTGTAAAAGATGCTTTTAATATGGTTCCACCAATAATGAAAGAATCTGCCTATGCTCTTGGTGCAACAAAATGGGAAGTAATCAAACAAGTAATGATACCTATCACTGCTTCAAGTATAGCCGGTGGGCTTATCCTCAGTGTTGGTAGAGCTTTGGGAGAAACTATGGCAGTTACATTCCTTGCAGGAAATGTTAATCAGATACCGAAATCTTTGTTTGACCCTTTTACCACCATAACAGTTGCTCTTGCTAATCAGTTTACAGAGGCAGATACAGCTCTTTATTTATCCTCCCTATATTTCTTGGCTCTAATACTGTTTGTCATATCTTTTGCTGTTCTCTGGCTATCTAAATTGATGCTACTTCAATTAGAGAAAAAGTGGAAGGTGTAGAGGATGTTAAACATAAAAACTAGAAGAAAAATTGAAAATTACATATTTTTAAGTCTTTCTTTCTTCTCAGCCGGTTTTGGACTTTTTTTCCTATTCTGGATACTGGGAGACCTTCTTATAAATGGTTTTAAACATATAAACTTAGACTTATTTATCCATGACCCTGTTCCACCCGGTATGGAAGGTGGTGGATTAAAGCATGCATTCATAGGACATATAATAATAACTTTCCTTGGCACAGTGATGGGAACACCGATAGGGATACTGGCAGGTATTTATTTTGCCGAGTATGGAAGACATTCAAAAATTGCAAAAATTGCCAGAAACATAGTGGATATTATGGTTAGTAATCCATCCATAGTTATAGGTGCTGTGGTTTATGCTCTGCTTGTTCATCCGGTTGGACACTTTATGGGATTTGCAGGTGGTGTTGCCCTTGCACTTCTGATGATTCCGGTTATCGTAATAACAACCGATGAGATGATGAAACTTGTTCCACAGCAGACAAGAGAGGCAGCTTATGCTCTTGGAGCACAGCCATGGCAGGTTAGTTTCCAGATAGTTTTAAAGGCGGCAAAAGTTGGTGTTCTGACAGGTGTTATCCTTGGTGTTGCAAGAATATCCGGAGAAACTGCACCTCTACTCTTTACTGCATTTAACAACAACTTTACAAACCTTGACCCCACTAAACCGATGGCATCTCTAACTGTTACTGTTTTCCAGTATGCCATGGGACCTTACGATGAATGGCACAGACAGGCATGGGCAGCATCTTTTATTCTCACGTTTGGAGTTTTACTGGCTTCAATTACCGCAAGGTATATTATTCAAAGGAAAAAATATTAAGGAGGCTCGTTGAATGTCCAGTTCAAGAATGGAAGTTAAAAATCTTAATTTTTACTATGCTGGAAATAAGCTTGCTCTGAAAAATATAACTCTTCCAGTGTATGATAAAAAAGTGACAGCTCTAATTGGACCTTCCGGTTGTGGTAAAACTACATTACTTAGATGTTTCAACAGGATGCACGATTTATATCCTGGAAATAGGTATGAAGGTGAGATACTTTTAGACGGCAAAAATATTCTTGATAAAGATGTTGACCTTATGGAGTTAAGGACAAAAGTAGGAATGGTTTTTCAAAAGCCCACACCTTTCCCAATGTCTATATTTGATAACATAGCTTATGGACTTAAACTTCAAGGTATAAAAAATAAAACTGAACTTAAAGATAGAGTGGAGGAAGCTCTGAAAAATGCAGCTCTCTGGGAAGAGGTAAAAGATAGATTAAATCAGTCTGCTTTCTCACTCTCCGGAGGACAGCAACAGAGGCTCTGTATAGCAAGGACAATAGCCGTTAAACCTGAGGTCGTATTATTTGATGAGCCAACATCAGCGTTAGACCCTATATCTACTTCAAAGATAGAGGAACTTATAGTAGAACTGAAAAAAGACCATACAATTGTGATTGTAACCCACAACATGCAACAGGCTGCAAGGGTTTCTGATTACACAGCATTTATGTACCTGGGTGAGCTTATAGAGTTTGATTCAACAGATGTTATCTTTACAAAACCAAATAAGAAACTTACGGAAGACTATATCTCTGGAAGATTTGGATAATGAGACTTTCAAATAGAGAAAAAGAGGCTCTAAAGGAAGTATTTAAGGATTTTAATGGAGAGCTCTATATATTTGGCTCAAGAACGGATAACTCAAAAAAAGGAGGAGATATAGACATAATCATAAAACCTTTTGGTAATTTTAGTTTTGAGGATATTCTCAAACTTCAATCAAAATATTTTTCACTGATGGATACAGATATAGATATTATTTTATATGATGAGAACAACCCATTTGTTAAGGAAGTTATGAAAAATGCAGAAAGAGTTGATCTGTCAAGCTTATGAAGATTTGAAGAAAAGTAAGGGACTACTCGAATACTCTTTATCTAACTATAAACCATTTGATCCAACCGTAGTTTATTCATACGAAGATTTGGAGTACTATGACTCTTTATCTTTTAGATTTGAAAAGTAT
>JBBFMH010000056.1:0-4116 GCA_037478615.1 Hydrogenothermaceae bacterium | reverse complement strand
GAAAAGTATGTTGAAGTCCTTATATACTTTTTTAAGACTTTGGAAATATACCTCTATGGACAAGCTTCGGAAACTTTGAGAAAAAGATTTGAGAAGATGGAAAAGTTAGGACTTATATCTGATATTGAGTTGTATATGGATGCAAGGTTATTGAGAAATAGAATAGCTCATACATATACGCCGGAAAAGTTAGAATATATATATTCATCTGTTGAGAAATTTAGCAACACTTTTATTAATGATTTTGAAAAAATAGAAAGATTTATAAAGGAGGAAGAGATATGTTAATTGAACCAAGACTTAAAGAGATAAGAGAGAGACTTTTAAAGATGGCAGAGATTGCGGAGAATATGATAGATAACGCCGTCAAATCAATTGTTGAACACAATCCGGAATACCTTAAGTATATAGAGGAAAACGAAAATGTTATAGATTCAATGGAAGTAGAAAATGAGAGTTTTATAATCACGACTATGGCAAGATACCAACCGGAAGCTAAATATCTCAGAATACTGGCAATGGATCTGTTTGTAAACAGAGACCTTGAAAGGATAGGTGACCACGCAGAAAATATAAAAGAACATGCAGAGTCAATACTTCAAAAACCGAAGATAAAAGAGTATGTTGACCTTCCTGTGATGTCAGAGTTAACAGTAAATATGCTTAGGGATGCTATAAAAGCATTCTCAGAGATGGATACAGAACTTGCAAGAGATGTTATAAAGAGAGATGATAAGATTGATGCACTTGAAGAGCAGATAATAAGGGAGCTTTATACATATATGGTGGAAGACCCGTCTACTATAAAGGTAGCTTTGAGACTTATAGATGTGGTGAAGAATATAGAGAGAGTAGCAGATATAGCAACTAACCTTGCAGAGGAAGTTATATATATGAAAGAAGGAAAGATGTTAAGACATCAGGAGGTAGATGAAGATTAGAGATAACACAAAACATATACTTATAAAATTTTTAGACTATCTGAAAGAGGGAATTATAGTAGTTGATGGAGATAAAAATATTGAGTTTATAAATAGTTATGCTTCTTCGTTTTTTAAAGAAAATCCTGTTGGAAAACATTTTACCGAAGTAGTTAAGGATAGTTACCTTTACTCTCTTATATCCTACGAGGATAAAAAGGATAGAAAAGTGGAGGTAGAGATAGAAGATAAAAAATATCTGGTGAATATCTATTACATAGAAGATAAGAAGATCATACACCTTCAAGATATAACACCTTTTGAGGTTTATAAACAGGCAAAGAAAGATTTTGTATCAAATGTATCCCATGAGCTAAAAACACCTATATCTGTGTTAAAGTCTGTTATGGAAACGTTAGAAACAGAACAAGACCCACAGATGATAAAAAAGTTTATAGAGATGGCTCAAAAGAGAATTAATCAGATGGATAATTTAGTCCAAGATTTACTCATACTTGCAAAACTTGAATCAAAAGAGGAAAAAATACAGAAACAAGCTGTAAAAATACATCAGTTAGTTGACTCAATATTTGAAGATTTAAGACACCTTACAGAAGAGAAAAATGTAAAACTGTACAATGAAACGCCGGATAACTACACTGTATATGTGGACGAACAAAAATTTATAATAGCCCTTAAAAATCTTGTTGAAAATGCTATTAAGTATAATAAAACAGATGGATTAGTCAAGGTTTACAGTTATCAACAGGATAACAGTGATATAATAGTTGTAGAGGACACCGGGATAGGTATTCCCAGAGAATCAATTCCACTGATATTTGAGAGATTTTACAGAGTAGATAAATCAAGAAGTAGGAATATAGGTGGAACCGGTTTAGGACTTTCAATAGTTAAACATATAATAGAAGCTCACAAAGGGAAAGTGTGGGTAGAAAGTCAGTATGGTACAGGATCAAAATTCTATATAAAATTACCTTTAGAGAAGATTTAGCATACAGGCTGAATATAACTATAACTTAAACCTGTTTCACTTCTCCCATATCAACTTTGTATATAGTGTCCGCCCTGTCCTCTACTTCTTCATCATGGGTAACAATTATCAGCTGTTTTACAAAGTTCTGTTCTTTCAAATCTCCCAATATATCTATAAGCTCTCTTCTACGATATTTATCCATAAATATTCCCGGTTCATCTAAGATAAGAAAATCAGATTTATAGTTGAGAAGTTTTGAGATCGCAAATCTTAAAGCCAATGCTAAGGCTATTCTCTGACCCCCACTTAATGCATCTACTTCTGTCGGTTCTGAAATTCCAACTTCATTGATAGATAGAAGTATTGAGTAATCATCAGCAAATTTAAGTCCAGAGAAATGAGAAAATCCAAACCTACTAAATATATCTTCCGTTATTTTTGGTAAACTGTATAGAGCATTATCTTTTATCAGTTTGTTTACCTTAGTTAGAGCATTTATAACTTTTTCATACTGCCATAACTTGTTTTTAAGATCCTCTATTTCTCTGTTTATTCTTTCTACTTTTTCAATATCTTCATCTATATATTTAAGTTTCGTATTAATCTCCGATCTATATTCTAAAAGTTTTATCTTATCAACTTCTAAACTCTCTATCTCTTTATCTAACTTTTCTTTAAGAGTTGAAAGTTCTTCTTCATTCACAGCTGAAACTTTCTCACAAAGGCTTTTTATCTCTAATTTTACATCCTCTAACTCTCTTTTTTTGTTTTCTATATCATTCATCAATGAGCTTTTTTCTTTAATCTTTCCCTGATGTTTAAAGTATAGACCTTCAATCTCTGAATCTCTCTCTATCTGACTTTTAATATCTTCTTTAAAGGAGCTAACTTTATCTAAGGTTATATCTAACTGTGATAACTTAATGTTGAGTTCCTGTTTTATATCTTCCAGATTTTTAATATTATCTTCAAGCTGTTTTTTTACATTTTGCTTTATCAGAGTTTCATATCTTCCGTAGTCAGCTCTGTTTTCTTTTATAAACTTCTCTATCTCATCTTTCTGTTTTTTAAGTTCATCTACCTTTGATACAGCATGGCTTAACGCAGTTAAACTTCCTTTAAGTTTTGATAACTGACTATTTTTTTCTTTGTATATCTCAAAAAGCTGTTTAAATTCCTGAAGTTTTTCTCTTATCTCTTCCTGTTTTTTAAGTTCATCTTCAATCTTTTTCTGGCTATCTTTTAAAGCTTTCCACTCTTCCCTCTTTTTTTCCACAAACTTTTCCACATCTTTTAATAAACTCTCCTTTTCGTGTTGTTCTATTGGTCTGTTGCAGGTAGGACATACTCCTTCTAACGCTGATATCTTCTGAATCTTTTCACGCTCCAACTTCCCTTCCGTCTCTATTGCTGATATTCTGTTTAATAAATCTTCTTTTTCTTTTTGAAGCTCTCTGGATTTAATAACACTTTGATTTATATGTTCATCAACCATATGTGGATTGTGTCTTAGCATCTGAAATTTCTTGTTATAATTTTGTGTAAGGTTTTCTGCTATTGACATCATCTTTTGTTTTAACTGTTTTAAATCTTCTGATAGTTGATCTATTGTGGATTTTATCTGATCTATCTCTCCCTGTTTTTTACTCAAAGTCTCTATCTGATTTGATATATTTTCATAATTTTTCTCATTCTGTTTAAAAGTCTCTGCAATATCTTTAAATCTATCTATGAAATCAGTATCTTCTTTTAGATTTTTTATTTTCTCTTCTAAGGAGTTTTTTTGTATCTGTAGCTTCTCTATATCTGACACCAGATTTAACTTTTCTTTCAAAGCTGTGAAATTTTTATACTTTTTTTCTATCTCTTCAAAATTTACCTCTATCTGGTTTATCTCTTCTAATTTTTCTGATAATGTCTTTATATCTGCTTCTAACTTAGCCACTAACTTTTCTTTTGATAATTTCTCAATTCTTGCTATCTCTAACTCTTTCAGTTTATCTGATATTGATTGAAAGCTGTTCTTTTTTTCTTTTATACTGTTTTCCAATATTTTTATACTTTCTTCAACAGAGGATAACTCTTTTTCAAATTTTGATTTTTCTTCTTTAAGTTGATTTAGATCCACTTTTTGTGATTCAAGGTCTTCAACTTTGGTTTCTACATATCTCTGGTTTTCCGAATACTGTTTTATAACTCTCT
>JBBFMH010000055.1:0-10220 GCA_037478615.1 Hydrogenothermaceae bacterium | reverse complement strand
TGGAGATATATTGGAGGGAGGTAATCCTGCTGGACTTATACATATATCATCTATAATCATAGTTGTTCCTACCACATTATCTGCGGCTGTTGTGGCTACGAAACAGAAATATGTGGTAGCTGCTTACAAAGAGTTAAAGATAGTTTTTGGTAATCCGCAGTTAAATCCAGAAGAAACCTTAGATCAGATAGTGAAGATGGCAGAGAAAGCAAGGAAAGAAGGTATCCTTTCAATAGAGGCAGATATAGGGAGTGTAGAGGATCCTTTTTTTAGGAAAGGTTTACAGATGCTTGTAGATGGATTGGAGCCGGAAGTTATAAGGGAGAGACTTGAGCTTGAGATAGAAGCTGTAGAGGAGTATTACGAAGGTGCTGCTAAATACTGGATTGTAGCGGGGGAGACTACCCCAGTTTTCGGACTTGTTGGAGCAGTTATGGGTCTTATTTTGGCATTGAAGAGACTTGAAAATCCGGTAGAGATGGCTGCTGGTATAGCAGGTGCATTTACTGCTACGGTTACAGGTATAGTCTCTTCATACCTACTATTTGGACCATGGGGACATAAGATGAAAGCAAAAGCAAAAGATATAATAAAGACCAGAATTATGATTATGGAAGGTATCATAGGTATAGCTCTATCTAAGAATCCAAAAATGTTAAGAGAACAACTCTTGATTTATACAGGAAAATCAGAAACAAAAGAGGAATAAGTTGGCAAAAAAGAAAAAACATGAAGAACATGGAGCAGGAGAAAGGTGGGCGGTTCCTTACGCAGACTTTTTAAGTCTACTACTGGCACTTTTTATAGCACTATTTGCTATATCTACTATAGACAAGAAAAAATTGGCATCTTTTGTTGAAGCTATATCATCTGCTTTTAGTTTTAAACCTATATCCACATCAGCACCACCTTCTATCATAGAAGGAGTGGGGGTTAAACAGAAGAGGGATGATGCCCGAAAAAAAATTAAAGAGAGGGTAGAGAAGATAATAAAACAGCTCAATCTTGAAGGTAAAGTGCAAGTTGAACTTATACCTATGGGTGTTAGAATAAGGATACTTGACTATATCCTGTTTCCACCGTGTAGTGTAGCTATAAGTAGTGAAAGTCAAGAGTTATTAAGGGAAGTAAGTCAGATAATAAGAGAAGCAAACTTACCAGTTGAGGTAGAAGGACATACAGATGATATTCCTCCTTCTGCAGGTTGTGGATTTCCGTCTAACTGGGAACTTTCTGCAGCAAGATCTGCAGCTGTTGTAAGATTTTTAATACAACAAGGTTTGGATTCTAAACTGTTTACAGCTGTTGGATATGCAGATACAAGACCTGTGGCACCAAACACTTCAGGTTTAGGGAGGTCAATGAACAGAAGAATAGAGATAAACCTTATCACCGGAACAGATAAAGAAGCATATCTAAGAGAACAACAGATTAAAGAAGGAAACAATAACAAATCTCAGATTCAGGAGAAAGAGGAATGAATCCTGACAGATATATAAAGGCTATGAACTACCATATAGAACAAGCCGTAGCACTTTACCTTAAAGGTATGGCTTACTATAATGAGTTGGAACAGGAAATAGAGAATCTCAAAAAGAAGATAGATATAATAGATATTAAGTCAGCTACCATATTTGGTCTTATGTCAAACATAGAGTATATTAAATCTGTTTTAAAAGAGATAGAGTATCTTGAGAAAGAAAAAGAAAAGTTAAAGGCAGATTTAGATGAGTTAAGAGAAGATATTAAGTTGAGATACGGACAGAAAAAGGCCTTTGAGGTACTAATTAAAAAGTATAAAGAGAGAGAAGAGATGTTAGATAAGAAAAAGGAGCTTGAGATTGCTGAAGAGGTTTATCGTAATAAGCTTACTAACAATAAGTAGCTACTCTTTTGGACAGACTGAGGAACTTAAAAAAGAGGCTGAAAAGCTTGAAAAGTTAAGAAACGAGATAAAGTCCGAGTATGCTAAAAATCAAGAAGTTTTGAAGCAGATAAAAGAAGAAAGGCAGAAGTTGGAACAACTAAAAAAAGAGATTGAAGAACAAACAAAAAAGATGAAAGAAGAAAGATACCAGAAACTTGCAAAGGTTTTTGAAAAGATGGATCCGGAAGAAGCCGGAAAAAAGATATCAAAAGCAGAGAATCCACAGGAGATAGCCTTCATACTGTACAACATGAATGAAAAAAAAGCGGCAGCAATCCTGAATAACACAGATCCAGATATGGTAAATAAAATTTTAAAACATCTAACATTACTAAGATACCAATCTAAACCTTAACTTTTTTACTTTTGTAAATCTCGGCAAGAATTTTTGCTACCGCTACATAAAATTTCTCCGGAATATAATCTCCAATCTCACAGGATTCATACAACCCCCTTGCAAGAGGAGGGTCTTCTACAATTTTTACACCGCTCTCTTTGGCTACTTCTTTTATCTTCTGAGCTACAAGGTCCTGACCCTTAGCTATAACTTTAGGAGCGTCCATTTTTCCTTTTTCATATTTAAGAGCAACGGCAAAGTGTTCCGGGTTTGTGATAACCACATCCGCTTTTGGAACTTCCTTTATCATTCTCCTTAGAGCAAGCATTCTCATCTTCTTCCTTATCTCTTTCTTAATCAAAGGATTACCTTCATAACTTTTCATCTCCTCTTTAACTTCATATTTAGTCATCTTTAAATTTTCTTCATATTCGTATCTTCTGTAGAAAAAGTCAATCACAGCAATAGGAACAGATAAAACAGCAAATGCAAATATAAGAATCATCATAGTTTTTATCAATATTTTTATCTGGTCAGACAGAGAGACTGTTGCAAAGCTTAAAAATCCGGACATAAGATAACTTACCACAAAGTAAGAAACCACTATTGCTACCGTAAGTTTAAGTAAATTCCTTATAAGCTCAAAAGCAGTGGTTAGAGAGAACATCCTCCTTATACCGGAGAAAGGATTGAGTTTATCTATCTTTGGAGTCAGAGGTTTCATCGTAAATAGAAAACCAAACTGGGCAACATTTGATACAACACCTACAACCAAAAGCAAAATCAGTATTGGGAACAGAAGCATACCTATAACCTTTACAGTGTAGTATATAAATCCTGAGTTTGTTGAAGATAGGAGATACATAGGATCAGAAAATGTGTATTTAAAATATCCCATCAAAACTTTATAAGCATAAGGCAGGTAAAACAGAAAACCCAAAAATACAGCCACTAAAGTTGCAGATATGGGTATATCCTGACTTCGTAGAACCTGTCCCTCTTCCCTTGCTTTCTGACGCCTTCGGGGCGTGGCTTTTTCCGTTTTACTTGGATCTTTTGCCATGTTTATGTTACCTACTTAAAATCTTTATAACTTCCAATATACTACTAACCATTTTATCAGATAGATTTACTCCCAGATTAACAATCACAACAGAACCAAAAACAAGAGCTAAAAATCCTATCAATATCTGTGCCGGAAGGCCTATAAAGAATACATTTATCTGAGGAATCAATCTATTTATAAGTGCCAGAACAACATTAAAAACTATCAGAACAAGCATAAAAGGAAATGAAATTTGAAAACCAAGCTTAAATATATCTGCCGATTTGGAAATTATGTATGGCAAAATGGCATCATTGTATCCGATCTTATCAATCGGAATGATCTCAAAACTTTTATAGAGAGAACCTATAACTATCTGATAAGCTCCGGTTATGAAGAAAAGTAGATAAAAAAGCAGCAAAAAAAATGTTGATAAAATGGAAGTCTGTCCAAAAGCAGGGTTAAATATATTAACAACCGTAAGTCCCATAAAATAGCTTATAATCTCAGCGGCGTACATAAATACAGATAAAAATATCAAAACAACTATACCCATAGAAAACCCAATAAACATCTCTTTAAGGATAAGTAAAGTAAATACTATCAGGTCGATCTCTCTCACGGATATAGCTATATCGTAATGTAACATAGCTATAAAAGAGAAAGATACTACCAACAAAATCCTCACATTAAGAGGTATGAGATTAGCAGTTAAAATAGGAAAAGCC
This sequence comes from Hydrogenothermaceae bacterium, assembly GCA_037478615.1. Classification (GTDB taxonomy): domain Bacteria; phylum Aquificota; class Aquificia; order Aquificales; family Hydrogenothermaceae; genus JAOABC01. Next base: position 6,183 of record JBBFMH010000055.1, on the reverse strand, counting down.
ATAAAAAAAGCTATAATACGGCTAAATACAAGAGATATTGCAACAGCCTGATCCGGAGTTATAATAGGATTCATTTTGTTATGGTAATAATGGTCTCAAAAAGTCCTCTTGTATAATCAACAAGCTCTACAGTCATCCACGAACCAAATATTATCAATCCAATGGCAGTTGCAACTATCTTTGGGACAAAAGTAAGAGTCATCTCGTTTATCTGTGTAGCAGCTTGAAAGATACTTATAAGAAGTCCAACTATAAAAGTTATAAGTATAACAGGGGCAACCACTATAATGGTAGTTTTAAACATTGCATCAGTAAGATTTACAGCCATATCCAAAGTCATATCTTAAACCTCAAAATTTATAACTTTCAACCAATGCTTTAGCCAGAAGCTCCCATCCATCAGCAAGAACAAAAAGCATAAGCTTAAAAGGTAATGATATAAACATGGGAGGTATCATCATCATACCCATAGACATAAGTATACTGGCAACGATAAAATCTATCACTAAAAATGGCAAATATATAACAAATACTATCTCAAAAGCTGTTTTTACCTCACTTATCATAAAAGCAGGTATTAAAGTCGTCATATTTATATTCTTAGGATCTTTTGGTTTTTCTTTTGCTATATCAAGAAAAAGTTTCAAATCTTCTTTTCTGGTATTTTTTAGCATAAACTCTTTAATAGGTTCCTTTGCATTTTCAATAGCCTTTATGTCTGATATCTCTTTTTTAAGATATGGTTGGATACTAACTTCGTTAATTTTTTCAAAAACAGGTTTCATTATAAAGAAAGTTAAAAATAGAGATAGAGCTACAATAACTTGATTAGGAGGGGCTGTTGGAACACCTATGGCATGTCTTAGAAGAGACAGCACTATAACTATCCTTGTAAAAGACGTTAATGCTATTAAAAGTGAAGGAGCCACACTTAAAACTGTAATAAGAAGGAGTATCTTTATAGCGGTGTCAAGTTTGGTAAAAGCATTTAAAGTGTCCGAAAATGTATCTGCAAGGGAGATATCAAAAAGTAGCAAAGTTAAAAGAACAACATTAACCACTTTCATCTTTTTTTACTTCTCTTTCATAAAGCTTAGTAATACTGTTGTTATCAAAACCTATCAAAAAAATTTTATCATCAAACTCAAAAGAAACGAGAGCTTTATCCTTTGATAAAAACTTAACATCTCTTATTTTTATATCATCAGTTTTAGATACAGGTGTAAACTTTAAAATATAGTTTTTCAAAATATACGAGAAGAAAAATAACAAACCAACAACTACAGATAGAGAAAACACTACCTTAAATAGAGCTACACTATCCATTATTTAACCAAGTCTATAAGTCTAACACTGTATCTGTCATTAACTATTACAAGCTCACCTTTACCAAGCGGTATATCCTCTACAAATATATCTAAATAATCTTCAACATTTTTATTTAATTCTATAATATCTCCCTCTTCCAGATTAATAAGATAGCCAAAATTCTTTTCTACCTGTCCAATACTTACGGTTATATCTAACTCTACATCGTACAAAAATTTCAAATTTTCAAAAATATCCACAGCTGCTACCTAACTTGTCTGTATGATAAACTCTGTAAAGTAAACATCTTTAACACCACCAAGTGGCAATATCGCATTCGTCCTTTTTATAATCTCTTCTTTGAGTTTCTCTATACCTTCCGGAGATTTCAGTTCATCAGATGTTTTTGTAAATAAAAGTGTATTTATAGAGTCTTTTATCTGTGGCATCCTCTTTGTTGCTTCTTCCTTTACTTTTTCATCTTGAACTTCCATAATTATTGTAACTTTTATATACCTATCAGCATCTTTATCTGCAAGATTTGCAATAAATGTACCAACTTCAAGCTCTACGCCATGTTCTTCTGTTTTTTTCACCTCCTTTGCTATCTTTTCAGACTCTTTTTGATCTTCCGGTTTTGAAAGAAAAAATTTATAAGCTCCAAATCCACCACCGATTAAAATTAGTAAAACAGGAAGAAGAATTATAATAAGCTTCTTCTTCCCACCTCCTTTGGCCTCTTCTTGTTGCTGACCTTCCTGATTCTCTTTCTCTTCAGCCATCTACCATCCTCTTATTTTATCTTTTGATGTTCATTGCTTCCTGTAAAATTTGGTCATCTGTTGTGATAACTCTTGCATTTGCTTGATAAGCCCTCTGAGCTATTATTAGGTTTATAAACTCTCTCGATATATCTACATTCGAAAGCTCTAAGAATCCACTTCTTACTTTACTTAAAACTCCTCCAGGAGTGATAATAGGTGTAAAAGCTTGGGTATTTGGCAGGTAAAGATTATTTCCTTTTCTAACGAGCATTTCTTTATCTTTAAATGTAGCAACACCGAGTCTGGCTATATTTTTAACAGAACCATTAGAGTACATACCTTTAATTACTCCATCTTCAGCAACAGCAACACCAAGTAGATCACCTTTTGCATATCCATCCTGTGAAGCATAGAAAATAAAATCAGATGCTACCTGTTTTGTTTTTGTAAAATCTACAGTTATGTTTAAAGGTGAAGCAGCTCCATTTGTAAGATTAATACTTAAACTTACTGGAGAACCTGATGCATATGTTCCGTCAGAATTAAATGTTAAGGTCCCATTACCAACCTGGGTCGTTAAATTATTATCTACATAGGCATATACATTCCAGGTGTTAGCTGCCGTTTTTTGAAAATATAGAGATAATGTATGGGGATTACCTAAGGAATCATAAATAGTCATAGAGTTTACATAGTTGAAAGTTGTAGAGTCATTTGGATCAAAAGTCGAAGAAATAACAGCAGATCTTGAATCTAAATTTGTAGGCTCTGACATATTGATTTTTGTTGTCCCCTTAGGATCTATTGAATAAGGAATATTAATATTTCCTAATGCTCCTACCATATTACCGTTTGCATCCAGCGTCCATCCCTGAAGTTTCATTCCATCAACATTTACAAGGTCTCCATTTGCATCAAGCCTAAACTGTCCGGCTCTGGTGTAATAAGTTACTCCCTGATTATCCTTAACCATAAAAAATCCTTCTCCATCCAGAGCAAGGTCTGTAGGTATATTTGTGGTCTGGAATGAGCCTTGACTGAAATCTTTTGTGGTAACGGCTATAAAACTACCACCGCCAATTTCCATATTTTTGGGAGTGTTATTTCCAAAAGTAGTCAAACTCCTTGCTACCAAATCTTCAAAAGTAACCCTTTCTGCTTTAAAACCTATTGTATTCACATTGGCAATATTGTCAGATATTACATCGAGCCACTGTTTATTACCATTCAATCCGGATATGGCAGTATAAAATGATTGCATCATGGTTACTTACCTCCTTTCAAATACTAATTTCCTTAATTTTATCCAAAGAAACCGTGTCATTACCTACCTTAAACATCACCTGATTATCCTGCATGACAACACCTGTTACCTGTCCGGTTTGGTCTGAATTTCCATTACTGTAGGTGATAGTCTTACCTATAAGATTAGAAGCCATAAGCAAACTTCCGGAGTACTGAGAAAAAGCATCAGCTAACTTTTGTATAGCATCAAAACTCTCCATCTGTTTAAGCTTTATCGTGTTATCAATAAACTCAGATATATCCTTGGCATTGAGAGGATCTTGAAACTGCAGATCTGTTAAAAGGACTTTTAAGAAATCTTCCCTACTCATCTTAGAGTTATCGTAGTTTGCATCAACAACCTTTGGCTTCTTTGATGTATCAGGAAACTGTGTTAAAGAAGGGTCCAAATTAACCATCACACATCACCCCCTATTTGCTTATAATAGTTTATCATATTTTTTAAATCTTCAACGCTTCTCTCAAAGTCTATCTTTTCATTAATATCCTGTTTTATAAACTCAAGGATAAAGGGATGCATCTTTATAGATAAATCTATCTCCTTAGAACTTCCTTCCTTATACAAACCTAAATTTATCATATCTTCCACTTCCCTGTATTTAGATTCAAGCTCTATAACCTTCGATTGGTATTTTAACATTTCGGCAGGAACTATCTGTGGCATTAATCTACTTATACTTTTAACTATATCCACAGCAGGAAAAATTCTTTTGTTTGCTAAATCCCTTGACAAAACAATATGTCCATCTAAAAAAGAAACAGCAGCATCTGCAATGGGATCCGTATCTATCTTATCTCCTTCTACTAATACGGTATATATACCAGTTATACTTCCTTTTCCTTTAAAACTTCCGGCTTGTTCTATTATCTTAGGTAAAAGTGTAAAAACTGAAGGAGTGTAACCTTTTGTTGTTGGTGGCTCTCCTACAGACAAGCCTATCTCTCTCTGAGCCATTGCCACTCTTGAGAGAGAGTCCAACATAAAAAGGACATTTTTACCTTTATTTGAAAAGTACTTTGCTATAGCCAGAGCTGAGTAAACTGCCCTTATCTTAAGAAGAGGGGATGTGTCAGATGTTGAGACAACAACAACAGATTTTTTTAATCCCTTTTCTCCTAAGTTATCTTCTATAAACTCCCTTACTTCTCTTCCTCTTTCACCTACCAAAGCTATAACATTAACATCCGCATCTGTGTACCTACAGATCATCCCTAAAAGAGTACTTTTACCTACACCAGCTCCAGCGAATATACCTATTCTCTGTCCTTTCCCTACCGTTAATATAGAGTTTATCACCCTTATTCCGGTATCCAAAGGTTCTTTTATTCTCTCCCTTTCTATGGGGTTTACACTTTCCTGTTTAATATAGTAGTAATTCGAATACGTTATACTCTCCCTATTTAATGGTTTCCCAAAAGGGTCTATAACTGCTCCTAAAAGATCATCTCCAACCCCTATCTTCAATGGAAAATAAGAGCTTTCCACAGTGGAAGATAAACCTATACCCTCCGGTGTGTCGTATGCCATAAGTATAGCTTTTCCACCTTTAAATCCTATAACTTCACACTCTATATTCTTGTCAATATAGACTACACTTCCAAGTTTAACATCTTTCAGAGAAGCTTCAATAGTATTACCTACAACCTTCGTAACCTTACCTACAACCTTATACTTCGGATAACTTCTTAATCTCTCTTTTAATTTCATCTTTCACTATCTCTAACTTTTCTTTAATCCTACTTTCTATCTTAAACTCCTTAAAATCCACGATAAAATCTAATCCTTCAAGTGAGTTATCAATCTCCACATTTTCAAATCTATCCTTCAAAATCTCAAAAAGCTTACTATTTCCAACTTTAATTACAAATTGAGGATATTCATAAAACTCCTCTATAAGTTTATTTATCTCAGTAATTACCATATCACTGTATTCTTGATTAACATAAAGGAACTCCAAAAACGAAGAGATAGAGTCTGACAAAATCTCTATAGTTTTATCAAGAAGATTTCTATAGTTAATTTGAATGTGATTTAAAGTTCTCTCAAAATTTGAGATCTGTTCTTTTAATTTATGAACCATCTCAGACTGAGACTGCTCTTTTATCTCTTTTATCTTAAGTTCAAACTCAGAAGATAGTTCAGATACAGCTGACTCTCTCCCTTTTAAAAATCCTTCTTGATAAGCTTTTTCTTTCTCTATCTCAATATGTTTTGTTAGCTCTTCTAATTGGCTTTTTAACTTATCTATTTCTTCTTTTAATTTATCAACTTCTAACTTTTCTGAATATGAAGCATTTTCAGACTTTAAAGAAAAATCTTCAAGGTCTATCATTTTTTCTTACCTTCTTCTTTAAGCCATTTTGATATTAAGCCGGCTAGAAGCTCCGGACTTTCCTCTGCTATTTTCAGTATTTTTAGATACTCCGGAATATCTTCAAAACTTTCGATTATTCCCTTTTCCTCTTCATAAGCTTTTGCAAGCTGTCCAGCAGCTAAGGCTTCCAAAGAAGGTGTTGTAGCAACAACAGTCTGTTGTTTTGATTTTTTCATTCTAAGTAGAATGAATATCACAAGACCTAAGAGTATCAATAATAAAACTGCTAAAGCTACAAGTTTAGCTATATTCTCTACTGGCGATACTTTTACTTCTTCATCTTTAACAGCTTCAAAAGGAACACTTATAACTGTAACTTGATCTCCTCTTTCAGGATTAAATCCTACAGCACTCTTTATAAGATTCTCATATGACTGTAATTCTCCCTGGCTCCTTGGTTCAAACTGCTTTGTTGTATTACCATCTTTATC
>JBBFMH010000054.1:0-10394 GCA_037478615.1 Hydrogenothermaceae bacterium | reverse complement strand
CTATCTCTTTATCAACCTGTGAAATTTCTCTCCTTGCAAGTCCAAAACCTCTTCTCTCTCCTCTTTTATTTACATTCATTGTGTATTTTTCACCTTTGACTGTCTTGTCTATAAAGCAGTAGTAAGTAGATTTTAATCCTTTTTCCCAGGCATACATGTATATGTTTTCCATATCTGACCTTAGCTCTTCTTCTATGTATAGAGATTTTGAAACCGCTTGGTCTATATACTCTTGGAATGCAGCCGCTATATCTATCTGTCTGTAAGGGCTAACTTCGTAAGCTGTTTTATAAAGGGCTTTGTTTATCTTTCCTTCAAGCTCAGGAATATACTGTACAGAACCTCCGTCAACTTTTATCTTCTCAGCAAGCTCTTCAGACCAAAGGCCTTTCTCCTCTAACTCTTTCATAAGAGGTTTATTTACCACTATAAATTTACCTGACAGTGTGTCTCTTGAGAATATGTTTGAGAAGTAGTTATCTATAGATGAAGATGTCCCTGCTATTATTGATATTGAAGCAGTTGGAGCTATTGCCAGTAAAACTGCATTCCTTCTTGGTGGATAAGGATATGGTTTCCCTACTTTCTCCATCTCTACATAGTGTGTGAAAGGTCCTCTCTCTTTTGCAAGTTCTTCAGATTTTCTGTATGTGATGTCTCTCATAAACTTTGCTATCTTTCTTCCAAGTTCTACCGCTTCATCACTGTCATAAGGTATTCCGAGTTTTATAAGTGCTTCGTGAAATCCCATCAGTCCAATTCCAAGTGGTCTTAAATCCATAGTATTTTTTCTTGACTCTTTTGAAGGGTAGAAGTTTTTATCAAGGATGTTATCAAGTGCAACAACCATAATCTCCAATGTTTCTTTAAGTTTATCCCAGTCTATATCTGTTTTATCTTCCTTTACATGTTTTGCCAAATTAACAGAGGCAAGGGTGCAAACAGCCGTAGATTCAGGAGAGTTAGGAATACTTATTTCCGTACATAAGTTAGAAGAGTTTATAACTCCATACTCTGGACAAGGATTATACTGATTATGTCTGTCTTTAAAGGTAAGCCATGGATGTCCTGTCTTTGCAAGTTTAAACAGGAATTTTTTATAAAAATCTTGACTGTCTATTTTCTTCCATAATAAAAGCTCTCCTCTTTCCGCCTTTTCTATACATTCTTCATACTTTTTCTTAAACTCTTCTCCCCAGGCTGTTATTAACTCTGGACATTCCGCTGGATCAAATAGATATATAGGCTCTCTCTCTTTTATCCGTCTCATAAGTTCATCTGGCATCCATAGAGCCGTATTTAAGGAAGGAGTTCTAAAATACGGGTTTCCTGTTGTCTCTCTCAAATCTAAAAATGCTTCCACATCAAGATGCCAAGGTTGTAGATACATAACTTGACTACTTCTTCTCCTTCCACCTTGCTGTATCGCATTTACTATTGTGTCAAATATCTTTATAAAAGGTATTATTCCAGAAGATTTTGCATTTAATGAGTGTATTTTACTTCCAGTTGCTCTTATTCTCGTTACATCTGTCCCAACTCCACCAGCATACTTAGCTAAGAATGCTGTTTCTTTTGCCTTATCCATTATTGAATCTAATGAGTCATCTATTACATTTACATAACAGCTTGAATACTGATTTGTAAGTGTTCCAGAGTTAAATAAGGTTGGAGTTGAATGTAGATACTCAAGGTTAGAAAGTTTGTCGTATATTTTTAATATCTCCTCTTCGTTATTACCTATCCCCATCGCAACTCTCATAAAAAACCATTGAGGTTTCTCTATGGTCTCAAAATTTCTATCTTTCATAAGGTATCTGTCTTTAAGTGTTGAAAGCCCAAAGTAGTCAAGATTGTAATCCCTCTTGTAATCTATCTTACTTTCAAGTAAATCTACATCAAAGTTTAGAAGTTCTGGTTTTAAAAGCTGTTCTCTTACAGCATACTCAAGGTAATCTTTAAGACCGCCAAACTTTCTATCTACTCTTCTGTTTATTATCTTTAAAAGCTGTCTTGTTGCAAGTGTATCGTATATGTAGTTTTTAGGTATCAGATGCTCTATAGCTTTCAATACAAGATAATCAAGGTCTTCCGTTGTAGTCCTTTCAGGTATCTTTAAATCAAGCTCTTTTGCCACTCTAAAAACTATCTCGTAATCATCTGGAAGATCAAGGCCGTCTAAGAGTGCAAATATAGCATCTATAAGTTTTTTCATCTGAAATCTTTCAACAGACCCATCCCTCTTAATAACTACTCTCTCAACAGTTGCCATATAAATCAACCTCCTTCAATACTTTAAATAGCTATTATTCTTGAAATTTTCAGAAATTGGTGTATTCAGTAGAAGACACCTCGAAGAAGTTTGTTAATTTTTTAACATCCTCTTTCTGTAAAAATTTAAGAGGATTTTCCGGAATGTTAAACTGAGGATCAAATCCAAGCTCTATAAGTCTCCTGTCAGCTATATACTTCATATACTGCTCAAGTTCTCTGTAAGACACTCCGAATATTGTAGTTCCTCCGAATTTGGTTTTCAGATAGTTAAGCTCAAGTTCTACAGCATCTATTATTGACTGTCTTATATTTTCCACAAAATCATAATCATCAACTATCTGAGGATTTTCCTCCACTATCGTAAGGATTGCTTCTATTCCGTTTTGAAGATGTAGAGACTCATCTATAAGTATAAGCTCTACTCCACTGACTACGTTTTTCATCTTTCCTGTGTCTTTCATAGCAAAAAAGTGTGCAAAAGCTGAGTAGAAGAAAAGTCCTTCCTGAATGATGTTATTCAGAAGTATGGAAGTAAGTATCTGCTTTTTACCTTCTAAACTGTCAGGGTCAGCTTTTCCGTAGGTTATTCTATCAACAGCTCTTACAATAAGCTCCTGTTTTTCCATAAGAAGCTTATCTTCTAACGTAATGTTATATATTCTCCTTCTGTCCATATCAAAGCTATTTAGTATTATCTCAAAAAAGTCGGAATGTATATTCTCCATAAACATCTGAGTGGAGAAACTCATCTTAGCATAAGGGTCTGTAAGGACAGGGAAAAATCCGTTTCCCAGAACATTCTGAACCAATAGCTCAGAAGAGGCAAAATATCCGACAGCTGAATCAAATAGATCTTTCTCTGTAGGTGTTAAAGATTTATAGTCAAGAACATCTTGCTGTATATTTAACTCCTCAGGGAACCAAACAGCTTTTTTCTGTTTTGTGTATATCTCTTTAAAAACTGGATACCTTGGACTTTCTGAAAGTCTTATGTTGTCTCTAACGGAACTCTTTCCTATGAACGCCATAGTATCCTCCTATATATAGTGTTTTCGATTAAATATACCACTACATATAGTGGATGTCAATTGTCTGTCAACATATATAAACCTATATACTCTAATATCATATTTCAAATGAGAAAAAAATCGTATGTTAAATTACTTTTAAATAGATTTTTTTGATTTAAGTGAGATTTTAAAAAAATGTCTGTTTATCTATTTTTTAGGTAAAGATATTCAGATACAAAAATTTTTCAAAAAATATATATATAATTATTTTGATTACAAAAACTTTACAGTTAGCAATTATTAACTTAAAATATTATAGAGGAGGTTTTGATGAAGAGTATTTGTATATATCACAAAAACTGTACAGATGGAACTACGGCTGCTGCCATTTTACTTATGAAGTTGAATGAGTGTAAACTACTAAACTTTGATCATAACTATAAGGAAGAGGATTTGAATAATCTAATCTCTGAGATAGATCAGGACACAACTGTCTACATAGTAGATTTCTCTTTAAAAGAGAGAGATTTTGAAACTTTACTTCAAAAAGGGATAAATGTGGTTGTAATAGATCACCATATAAGTGCTAAGGAGATGTTGGAAAATCTATCTAAGAAGTATCCAAATCTTAAGTATGTTTTTGACAACAACTCTTCTGGAGCTTCTTTAACTTATAGGTACTTCTTTGGAGATGATTTACCTGAGGTGGTTAAATATGTTGAAGATAAAGATATATGGAAGTGGGAGTTTGGAGATATAACAAAGTATGTGAATGATTATCTTTTCCTCTTTACGAATAAACCTGAAGAAGTAAAAAACATAATACAGAATCAATCCTTAGGGGAGTTGATAGAGAAAGGAAAGATAATTAATCAATATACAACGTATCTTATCGAAACATTCGTAGAGAAATCAAAAGATCTGTTCATAAAGATAGGAGATTACAAGGTAAGAGCTTACAATACTGGACTTTTTCAATCCGAGATAGGTAATCTGTTAAGTACAAAGTTTGACCAAGCAGTCTGTCTATTTTCTATAAATGGAGATTATGTAAAGCTCAGTTTCAGAAGTTTGGACCATCATAATCCTTCTGCTTTGGATCTGGCTAAATTATTGGGAGGTGGAGGACATAGAAACGCAGCTGGAGCTTCTATATCGTTAACGGAGTTTTGTAACATTTTACTTATTTAGGAGGTTAAAATGATTGTAGAAGAGGAGTTATCCACAAGAGAGAAGATAATACTTGCTGGGGCACAGATAATAGTAGAAGAAGGACTTAGAAAGTTTACAGCGAAAAACATAGGTAATAAAATAGGGATAACGGATGCTGCTATATATAAACATTTTTCTTCTCTTGACAGTATCATTGTAGAGATAATAAACAGATATATATCAAAATGCTCTCAAAGTGTGGATAGAGCAATAGCAATGAATTTATCTACAGAAGAGACTTTAAAACAGGTTATGAGGGAACATATCTCTGTTTTGGAAGAAACTAAGGGAGCCGTTCCTATACTGTGTTTTGAGTTTAGTAGATCCGGAAATAAAAAGTTTTTTGAGATATTACACTCATTCGTAGATAGTTATAAATCAAAACTTTCAAAAATACTTGAGAAAGGTCAGCAAGAAGGTGTGATAAGAAAAGATGTAAATCCTTCTGAAACCGCTATGTTGTTTGTAGGTTTAATTCAGGCAAAAGTTTTTGCCTATGTGATGGAGAGGAGAACCGGACCAATAATAGCAAATCCGGAGGAACTTATATCTGAACTTTTCTACGGGATAATTGCAAGATGATAGCTGTCATTCAGAGAGTTTTAGAATCCCATGTGGAAGTTGATGGTAAAGTTGTTGGAAAGATAGGTAAAGGAGTTAATATACTTCTTGGAGTTTCAAAGGAAGATACAGAAGAAGACGTTATCAAACTTGTAAATAAAGTTGTAAATTTAAGGATGTTTGAAGACCAGAACAGAAAGATGAACTTATCTATTTTAGATATTAAAGGTGAAGCTCTTGTAGTTTCACAATTTACCTTAGTTGCAAACCTTAAGAAAGGGAGAAGACCTTCCTTTGAATTTTCAGCAGATCCCCATTATGCTGAAAAGTTATACAATCTGTTTGTTAATGAGATATCAAAATATATTCCAACCCAAACTGGAATATTCGGTGCAGATATGAAAGTTTATATTGTTAATGATGGACCTGTAACGTTTATACTTAACTCAAAAGATATATAACTACTTTCTGAACCAACGTTTTTCTTTGGTAGAAGCTTCCTTTGGGGGGAATATACTTCTGTAGAGATTTTTCCAGAATACTTTTGCTCTCGTTGATTTGTAGCTCCATACAGTTACTGCTACTGATAAAACTATCCACAAAGGTATGAGAATCTTCATAAGTAGTTCTGTGGCATCTCTCTCCATCTGTTGAAAAGCAGTAGGATCAACCATCTTACACCTTCTTGAAAACTTTTTTTAATATGTTATCTTATTTTATCAAAATTTCAAGAGGTGTTTGTTGAAAAAAGTTAGGATAAATGTTATAAGTTTAGGTTGTCCTAAAAATCTTGTAGATACGGAGTATATTTTAGGAAGTTTTAGTCAGCAGGATGTAGAATTTAGCTCTAATCCTGAAGATTCTGACGTTATCATTATAAATACCTGTGGATTTATAGATGCTGCAAAGGAAGAGTCAATAAACACTATACTTGAAGCTTGTCAGTATAAGAGAAACTCTAATAAAAAAGTTATTGTTACAGGCTGTTTAGTCCAGAGGTATAAAGAAGAGCTTGAAAAAGAGATTCCAGAAGTTGATCTTTTTGTAGATATAACACAGCAGAAAGATATACCTTTAAAAGTAGGTATAGGTAAAAATGAAAAATCGGACAGGATTTTGTCAACTCCAAGACATCTTGCATATTTAAAAGTATCGGAAGGATGTGACCATACCTGCTCATTCTGTGCTATCCCTAACATAAGAGGAAAACACAAAAGTAAACCTGTAGAGACCTTAGTTGAAGAAGCAAGAAGATTGGCTGGTATGGGAGTGAAAGAGTTAAACATTGTGTCCCAGGATACAAGTTATTACGGATATGATATCTATGGTAAGCCTATGTTGTTTAATCTTTTAAGAGAAATTGAAAAGATAGAAGAAATTGAATGGATAAGACTTTACTATCTCTATCCCTCAACAGTGGACGAAGATTTCTTTAAATTTTTAGCGGATAGTAAGAAAGTGCTAAAATACATAGAGATGCCTATACAACACAGTGAGGATTCTATATTAAAAGATATGATGAGAGGTTATAGGAAGAGAAAGTTGTATCAGATTTTAGAATGGAAGGAGAAGTACATTCCACATATGGCTATAAGAAGTTCTGTTATAGTAGGATATCCTTCTGAAAGTGAAAAGGATTTTGAAGGTATGATTAGATTTTTACAGGAAGCAAAGTTTGACTGGCTTGGTATCTTTACCTACTCTCACGAAGAAGGAACTCCGGCATATCAAAAACATCAAGATTCGGTATCTCAAGAAGAGAAGATTGAAAGGTTTAACACCGTTCTATCTATACAGGAAGAGATTACAGAGGAAAAAAATAGACAGACAGTAGGAGAACTTTTTGATGTTTTAGTAGATGGCTTTTCTGAAGAGTGGGAGACGTTACCAATAGGAAGAACTTACAGGAATGCTTACGATATAGATGGTGTTGTTTATGTAGAGACAACAGAGCCTGTTAAACCGGGGGATATAGTTAAAGTTAAAATAAAGGATGTAGTTGATAAATATGATGTTGTTGGAGAGGTGATTTGAGGAAGTTAAAAGATATAAGACCGATAGAGTTTAAAGAAGGTTTTCTTTATGCTTTAAATCAGCTTAAACTTCCTTCACAGGAAGAGTGGATAAAACTGGAATCTTTGGAAGATTATGAAAAAGCCATAAAAGATATGATAGTTAGGGGAGCACCACTTATAGGGATAGTTGGGGCTTACGGATTCTATGTAGGCATAAAAGATGGGTTAGATTATATAGAAGTGGTAGACAGGTTAAAAAAAACAAGACCAACTGCAGTAAATCTTTTCTGGGCTCTTGATAGGATGGAAAAGTTTTATAATCTACATAAAGATGGTCCGGATGTTTTAACTAAACTTCTTAAAGAAGCTCAGAGAATAGAGTTAGAAGATTACCATGCTAACAGGTCCATAGGAGGTTATGGAGAGGTTTTAATTCCCCAAAAAGCAAGGATACTTACCCACTGTAATACAGGTTCTTTGGCAACTGCCGGCTGGGGAACAGCCCTTGGAGTTATAAGATCTGCTTACGAGAATGGAAAAGACATAACAGTGTATGTAGATGAGACAAGACCTTATCTACAAGGTTCAAGACTTACAGCCTGGGAGCTTTCTCAAGAAGGTATTCCTCATTACATAATTACCGATTCGTCTGCAGGATTCCTCATGTCAAAAGGAGAGATCGATTTGATAGTTGTCGGTGCAGATAGGATAACTTTAAATGGAGATGTTGCAAACAAGATAGGAACTTACTCTTTAGCAGTTCTTGCTAAACATCACGGCATTCCCTTTTATGTAGCTGCTCCAACTTCCACCTTTGATTTAACACTTGAAAGAGGTGAAGATATACCTATAGAAGAGAGAAGTCAGGATGAAGTTAAGAGATGTGGTGGCTGTGTAGTTGCTCCCGACTCTTCACAGGCTGTTAATTACTCATTTGATGTAACTCCTTCTGATTATATTAGTGCAATAATAACAGAAAAAGGTATAATAGATAAGCCGGATAAAGAAAAAATTCTAAAGTTTTTTGGTAAAAAACTTAAGGAGTAGGACAGTGAAGGTAGTTGCGATAGGTGGAGGAACAGGTTTATCTTCACTTTTGAGGGGGATAAAGAAGTTTGTACCAGAGTATATAGAAAATTTATCTGCAATAGTGACTGTGTCCGATAATGGAGGTAGCACCGGAATACTCAGAAAACAGATGAATATTCCTGCCCCGGGAGATATAAGGAACTGTATAACAGCTTTAGCTGAAGATGAGGATATACTTACAAAAGTTATGCAGTACAGGTTTGAGGAGGGAGAAGGATTAAAGGGACACAGTTTTGGTAATCTTTTCCTTACAGTTTTAACAAAGATAACCGGAGATTTTCTTGATGCCGTTGAGATAACTTCAAAGATTTTAAACATAAAGGGAGAGATAATACCTTCGACAGATAGTATGGTTAATCTCGTTGCTAAATTTACAGATGGAAAAGTGATAAAAGGGGAAGTTGAGATAACAGAGTATGGTAAAAAGTTAGTGGCTAAAATAGAGGATATATGGCTTGAACCTCCTGATGTTAAAGCTCCTCAAAAAGCTATAGATAGAATAATAAATGCAGATATGATTATCTTAGGTCCTGGAAGTTTATTCACAAGTATAACTCCTAACTTTTTGATTAAAGATATAAAGGATGCTGTTTTGGAAAGCAAAGCATTAAAAGTTTATATATGTAATGTTATGACCCAGTTCGGGGAAACTGATGGATTTACAGCTTCTGATCATGTTAAAGTGTTAAATAGAGTTGTAACAGGAGATGAAAATTCAAGATTTTTAGATATAGCTGTTGTAAATACAGAGATACCACCTGATGATGTTTTAAAGAGATATTTAGCGGAAAATTCTGAACCTGTTGTGGCAGATGCTGGAAACCTATCAAGGATGGGATTGAAAGTTTATGCAAAAGCTCTACTTAACGAAGGTAACTACGTGAGACACGATCCGGAAAAATTAAATCAAGTTTTACTTGAGATAATAAAAGAGCATAAAATTTCCTATGCAGTTTAAAAGATACTTTACCTGTTTTAACACAAAAGATATAGAAAACATATACACAGATACGGTTATAGTTGGAAGTGGGCTTGCCGGTATATCTGCTGCATACTATCTACTGAATCTCGGTATTAAACCAACGGTGATAACAAAGAAAAGTGCTACAAGATCTAACTCTTTCCTTGCTCAAGGGGGTATAGCAGCTGCCATAGGTTTCAACGATTCCACTACTTACCATTTTGAAGATACTTTGAAAGCAGGTAAAGGACTGTGTGTAGAAAATAACGTGAGGATACTTGTTGAAGAGGGACTTGAGAGAGTTATAGACCTTATAACTCTCGGGGTTCCTTTTGATAGAGATAAAGATGGCTATATAAAATTAACCAGAGAGGGAGCCCATAGATTAAGTAGAGTTTTACATGTTAAGGATAAAACCGGTTATGAGATAGGTAAAATCATACTTCAATATGTAAAAGAGAAGGAGATAAATCTATTAGAAGGATACTATCTACAGGAAATTCTTACAGAGGAAGGTAGATATGTAGGTTTACTGATAACTGATGGAAATAGACAGTATGTAGTCAGGTCAAAATCTGTTATACTGGCAACAGGTGGGTACAGTGGAATATATCACAGAAACACATCTGCTTATAACATAGGGGGAGATTCTATAGGAGCTGCTTTCAGGTCAGGATGTGATCTTATGGATTTGGAGTTTATCCAGTTTCATCCCACTGCTGTTTATGTTGAAGGCAAACCTGGTTGGCTTATATCTGAGGCAGTTAGAGGAGAAGGAGCTGTTCTTGTTGATGAGAAAGGAGAGAGATTCGTAGATGAATTAAAGCCAAGAGATGAGGTTGCAAGAGCTATCTTAAATAAATACCTTCAAGGTTCAAAAGTTTTCCTTGATATAACACCACTTTTAGAAAGAGGTATAGATTTTAAAGAGAGATTTCCAAATGTTTACTCTATTTTAAAGGAGTTTGGTTTAGAAAATGAGAGGAATATCCCTGTAAGTCCATCTGCTCATTACACAATTGGAGGTATTAAGGCAGATATAAACGGGAAAACTAACATAAAGGGAATATTTGCTATCGGGGAAACGGCATCAACCGGTGTCCATGGAGCTAATAGGCTTGCAAGTAATTCACTTCTTGAATGTATTGTAACCGGATACAAAGTTGCTTATTCTGTTTATGTATATAATATGTATGCTAAAATAGATAATATAAACATCGATAATGAAGTTAGTGAGAAAAAAGAGCTCGATAAAAATGGCAGAGATGAGTT
>JBBFMH010000053.1:0-10566 GCA_037478615.1 Hydrogenothermaceae bacterium | reverse complement strand
TTCGTGTTGGTCAGAGGTGTAAACCTTTAGCCTTTTCATATATCTTTTCTGTAACTTATTCTTAGGCAACATCCTTTCAACTGCAAGCCTTATGGCTTCTGTTGGTCTATTTTGAAGCATCCACTCTAAGGTTCTTACCTTTAATCCACCTGGAGTGTTAGTGTGGTATTTATACTCCTTATCAGTTAACTTCTTACCAGTTACAGTAATTTTGTCAGCGTTAAGAACTATAACGTAATCTCCACAGTCAACATCGGGCTGAAAGTAAGGCTTATGTTTTCCTCTTAAGATATTTGCAATTGTTGTTGCAAGTCTTCCAAGATTTTTACCCTTTGCATCTACGATATACCACTCTCTCTTAACATCTTCTTTCTTAAGGTGAAATGTCTTCATCCTCTAAACTCCTCTATAGGTAATTTTAAACAAAAAACTATTATACCAAAAAGTTAAACTTATGTAAAGTTAAAAAATATATTCTTAAACAGAAGGTGTTATAAGTCCGTAATTACCACCTTTCTTCCTGTATATCACATTGACCTGTCCCGTTTCAGAGTTGATAAACGGTAGGAAAAATGATCCCATCTCTTCTAACATAATCCTCGCATCCTCAACCGTCATAGGCTTATCTACAGGTAGAGGTTCTACCGCAATAAGAGGTCTTTGGATAGAAGGTTCTACTGCTGTATGTTCCTTTAAACTTTCGAGCTTTGCCTGTCTCCTTCTCTCTTCTATCCTTCTACTTTTCAACCTTATAAGCTGTCTTTCTACTTCATCTATAACAAAATCTATAGCTGAGTAGAGGTCATTACTCTCCTCCCATGCGTGTATAACTCCTCCACCAGGTGTGTTAAAGTAAACATCAATATCAACCCTATATCTATGTCTGTGTTTCTCATAGTCATAAACTACTCTTACCCTTACAGAATCTTCCGCAGTATCAAGTTCTCTTAAGTAATGCTTTAATCTTTCGAGCTTATGCTCTGCGTAGTTCTTAATAAACTCTGAAAGTTCAAAGTTTCTGCTAACATGTTCAATCTGCATCTCAATGCCTCCTATTTTAGTTTTCTTTTTCTGGAATCCGGAATTCCCATATCTTCTCTGTATTTAGTAACTGTCCTTCTGGCTATCTTTATTCCTTCCTTTTTTAACATATTAACTATATCTAAATCACTTAAGGGCTTTTTTGGGTCTTCTTTTTCAATTAAATTTTTAATGAGATATTTTACACTTTCAGAAGATATATTTCCACTTTCTTTTGAAGCTTTTGAAGCAAAGAAGGCTTTGAGAGGTAAAACCCCTTGGGGTGTAACAGCATACTTATTTGAAACTATACGACTTATCGTAGATTCGTGTAATCCAATTTTTTCAGAAACCTCCTTTAAGGTGAGAGGTTTTATATGGTCCTTTCCACTTAGAAGAAAGTCTCTCTGATATTCAGCCAACATTTTAACGAGGTTGTATAAGTTTTCTTTTCTCTGCTGTAATCCTTTAATGATGCCAAGAGCTTTCTCATACTTCTGATTTAAAAACTCTCGCACCTGCGGAGTTATATCTTTCTTTGAAAGTATCTTTTTGTAACTATTTATAAAATTTATCTTTGGAATATCAAAGTCATTTATAACCACATCAAAGAGGTCTCCTTCTTTTCCTTCAGGTTTGATATATATAAAAATATCCGGTTCAACATAATGGATGTCAATATCTTCATAACCATAGAGAGGATAAGGTTTTAGATGTTTTATAACATCTATTTTCTCTTCTATCTCCTCTTTTGAAAGTTTATACTTTTCAGATAGAAAATCTATATTGTTAAGGTTTTTTAGGTCTTCAATTATCATACTTTCTATAACTGGGTCAAATACATCTAAATCGTCAAGTTGGATTAACAAAAACTCCTCTAAATCTCTTGAAGCTATACCAGTAGGTTCAAGCTGTGTGATTTTTCTTCTTATCCTCTCCACATATTTTATGTCTCTTTTAAACTTACCAGCTATACTTTCTAAATCTCCATTGAAAAATCCCTTTTCGTCTAGACTATCCACAATTTCCAAAGCTATATCTCTATCTTCTCCTTCAAACTCTATATTTATCTGATTTTCTATAATATCCTGTAGAGACTGTCTGTGTGGTATTCTTGCAAGTGGATTTAACTCTTCCTCTTCTTCATAAGAAACAGACAGGTCTTGAATCTTCTCTGTATACTGTGGCTGTATGTTGTATATCTCTTCAAGGAATGGGTTCTCCTGTAGTTCTTCTTTAATTTCCTCTAAAAGTTCTGTCTTAGATAAAGTGAGTATATTTATCTGTGTTTTTAAACTTAATGTAAGATTTAATTTATTCTGTAGCTTTAGATTTAAAGACTGTCTCATCTCATACTCTCTTTTATCTGCTTTACAACCTCATTTTTATTATTGGCTTTTAGTATAGGTCTTCCTATGACAAGGATATCTGCTCCTTCCTTTACTGCATCCTTTGGAGTAGCTATCCTTGTCTGGTCATCACTCTTGTCAGAAGTTAGTCTTATACCTGGAACAACGGCAATAAATTCTTTGTTTATTGAACTTTTCAGATTTTTTACCTCATGGGACGAACAAACAATCCCATCTATACCAACATCAATAGCAGTTTTTGCAAACTTTAAAGCCAACTCCTCTATGGATAGATTACTTCCTAAAAATTTAGGATAGTCATCTCCATGACTTGTAAGGATGGTGACAGCAAGGAGCTTAAGGTCAGAAGAATCTTTAGCTTCCACAGCTTTTGCAAGCATATCAACTCCACCCAAAGCATGTATCGTTAGATAATCAACTCCAAGATTTACAGCCGCTTTTACACCGTTGTAAACGGTGTTTGGTATATCATGGAGTTTCAAATCCAAAAAAATTGGATAACCTAACTTCTTTATATCCTCTATCAAAGTTATGCCATACCTTATAAAGAGAGAATAGCCTACCTTAACTACTATATCTTTGTCTTTTATCTCATTCAGTATGTCTAAAGCTTCCTTTGAACTTTCTACATCAAGGGCAAGGGCAATTTTTTTATCCATAGCCATCCTCAAAATTAAATATACAAAAATTATGCCAAAATTAGAGATAAAGTCAAGGTGTTAGTTTTTGGGTTAAAATAGTTATAACATTTTTTATGGAGAAAAAACAGTTGAAAAATTTAGTAGTGTTAATATCTGGAAAAGGATCTAATCTTAAAGCCATAATAGATGCTATTAAAGATGGCAAGATAAGAGCTAAAATATCCTTAGTTTTATCCAACAAAAGAGATACTAAAGGTTTAGATATAGCCAAAGAAAATGGCATAAAGACTAAGTTTATAGACCCATCTTTCTTTGAAACCAGAAGGGGATATGATATTTACATTGCGGAGCTTATAAAAAATGAAAATCCTGATTTGGTTGTTTTAGCTGGCTATATGAGGATTCTTTCAGAAGAATTTATAGATACCTTTGAAGGAAAGATAGTTAACATACATCCATCTTTAGTTCCGGCATTTCAGGGGAAAAACGCTCAAAATCAGGCATTAGAGTATGGATCTCTTATAACAGGCTGTTCAGTCCACTTTGTAACGAAAGAGTTAGATAACGGTCCCGTAATTATACAGGCAGCTGTGCCAGTGTTACCGGAAGACACACCACAGTCCTTATCTGACAGGATACTTTCCTTTGAACACAGGATATACCCCCAGGCTATAAAATGGATTTTGGAAGGGAGAGTAGAAGTTAAAGGTAGAAAAGTTTTAGTTAAAGGTGCAAAATACGGCACTATTCCAGTAAATCCTCAACTTGAAGATTTTTAAAAACAATATAAATTTTTCTTTAACATAATCATGTTAGTTAGTCTTTACTAACTAATTTTTTTGTGTTAATATGTTTATTATAAAATGCGGAGGTGTTACGATGCAAGCAACAGCACAAAGTTGTCCACAGCCCTCATTTTTTGAGAAAAACAAGTTTACAATACTGAGGAATATAGCTTATTTATTAGTGATATTTCTACTGATAATTATTCCAGTTTTAAAGATAGCAAAGATAGATATAGCCAGGAATGAGGCATTTATATTTGGTAAGCCCGTATCCTTAGCGGAAGGTTTAGCTCCGGTTATATTTGCACTTGGTATTTTTGCGATACTGGTTATAGTTTTAAACCTTGTATTAGGAAGAGTATTCTGTGGATGGATATGTCCCGGAGGATGGTTTGCTGAGGTTCAAGAGAAATTTAGGAAGATCTGGTGGAATCCAAAATCTAGTAAAGGAGAAAAGATAAGCTACATACTATTTACAGTTATAACCTCCATACTGTTCTCATTACTATTTTTAAACTGGGTTACAGATCTGAGAGTGTTTTTCTACAAAACTAATCCTTCTTTTATTCCAATGTGGCTCGTTTTCTTAGGTATGACTGGAATGTTTTACTTTGAACTATTTATAGGAAAAAGATGGTGTAGAGTTTTCTGTCCAACAGGTATATACCAAAAGATCACACCTTACCATCACATATACAAACCTACCCTCGTAAATCCAGATGTCTGTACAGACTGTAGGGAGTGTGTGAAAAACTGTCCTATGGCATTAGACCCAAGAAGAATGGCATATATTCAAGACTTCTACAAAGGTATAGCCGCATGTATAGAGTGTTATAACTGTATAGATTCCTGCACTAAGGCTCAGTCAGAGAAATGTTTACCTACAGCTATGGGTATAGTGAAAGAGTTACCACCGAGAGATCAAGACTTCATATCAGGAAAATCTTTAACAAAGCGTTAAGTCTGTCTTACCCCCTCCTCCCAAATCCCCCAATTTGGCTCCTCGCAACGGGGAGCCCTTTTTTTATTTTATGATAAAATTTTTAAACTAAACAGGGAGGTTTGTCTTGATAAACGTAGCTATCATAGGATATGGGACAGTTGGAAATGGTGTTGCCTATATACTTGAAAATCAGAAAAATTTACTTAAGGAAAAATCAAATTGTGAGATAAATCTTTATAAAGTTTTTACGAGAAATTGGAATAAAAATTTTCCATATCCTTTAAAGGATGAAAAGAAGGCTTACTCCTTAGAAGAGATCGTAGGAGATAAAAACGTCCATATAGTCGTTGAGGTTGCCGGAGGGATTGACTTTCCCTATAAAGTCATTACAGAAGCTATAAAAAACGGCAAACATGTTGTAACAGCAAACAAAGCTCTGTTGGCAGAGAAAGGAAAAGACCTGTTTGAACTTGCATCCCGGAAGAATGTAAGGATAGGTTTTGAGGCAGCTGTAGCAGGAGGAATTCCTATAATAAAAACTTTAAGAGAAGGACTCATAGCAAACAACATAAAGAAAGTTTACGGAATACTAAACGGAACAACAAACTACATACTGACGGCAATGGAAAGCCAAGGTAAAAGCTTTAAACAGGCATTGAGAGAAGCTCAAGAAAAAGGATACGCGGAAGCAGACCCTACACTCGATATAAACGGAACAGATGCAGCCCATAAAATATCCATTCTCGCATCTCTATCATTCGGAGGTTTTTTAAACTTTTCAGAGGTTTATGTTGAAGGTATAGAAAATATAGATACCCTTGATATAGAGTTAGGGAAGGAACTTGGATACACTCTAAAACTACTTGCAATAGCAAAATCCCATGATAGGGATGTGGAAGTTAGAGTCCATCCTACATTCTTACGATCAGACCATCCTTTATCAAAAGTCTCCGGAGTGTTTAACGCAGTTATGGTTGAAGGAGACAACGTAGGAGAAGTTATGTTACAGGGGAGAGGTGCCGGAAGTCTTCCTACTGCAAGTGCAGTGGTAAGTGATATAGTAAACATAGCCAAATCTATACAAATAGGGATAGGACAGGAGATAGAGGTTACCTCTATGAACTGGAAACACAAAGACCTTAATCTCACAAAAGCCAAGGACTTTTTCACCAGATACTACATAAGGTTTACAGTTCCGGACATAACAGGCATACTTGCAAAGATAGCCTCTGTTTTTGCTTCATATAACATCAGTATAGCCGCTGTAATACAGAAGGAGAAAGTAGTAAAGCTCCAAAAAGAAAGCAGTCAGCATATTGTCCCCCTTGTTATACTTACCCACACAGCATCGGAAAACAGTATACAACAGGCTATAAGAGAGATTGTCAGAAATAAACTCTGTCTTAAAAAGCCTGTAATAATAAGAGTAGAAGATGAGGAAGAGATTTGACAGTAAAATCATATATATCATTGCTTCCATAGTAATACCTGTAATCTTTTTCTTCACCTCCTCACTCCAATACGAACCTAAGATAACTTTATCAATAATGATATTCTGCCTAATTTTGTGGATATCAGAGATAGCTCCTCTATCTGTTGTAGGACTTTTAGGGGTTGTTTTAACAGTTTTCTTTGGTGTTAATGATATAAAAAATGCCTTCTCTGGATTTTCAAATCCGGTTATACTACTGATGATAGGTAGTTTCATCTTGGCAAACGCAATAAACAAATACGGACTTGATAAAAGGATATCTCTCTATATACTGTCAGTAGATATATTCTCAAAATCTCCATTTACAATGTTGGTAGGTCTGACTATCATAACTTTCTTACTTTCTATGTGGCTAAGTAATACCGCAACAACTGCTATGATGCTTCCAATTGCAATAGGTATATTATCACTGATAAAAGAAGAAAGTCACGGTTATAGGACATTTGCATCTATGTTTTTACTTGCCGTTGGTTACAGTGCATCCTTAGGAGGTATTGGGACTCTCATAGGAAGCCCAACAAATTTAGTTGGAGTTGGATTTTTAAAAGAGGCAGGTAAGGACATAACCTTTTTAGAATGGTCTATTTTCTCATTACCTATTGCTTTATCTGCATTTTTTGCCTTAATACTGTATGTAAAGTATAAAACCCGTAATTTCTCCTACAATATATCTACTCAGATGTTAAAATCTATAATAAATTCAGAGAAAGCAAAACTTCCGAAAATTACATTTTCTGAAAAGGTTGTAGGTTTAATTTTTGGTTTAACCGTTATCCTCTGGATTTTACCATCTTTACTTTCCATTATTGGATATAGGGAGTTATCAAAGATATTTTTAAACATTATGCCAGAGTCCTATGTGGCTATATTTACAGTATCACTACTTTTTTTGATACCTCAAAACAGTCAAACATTTAAACCTATCTTATCTGGCGAAGATCTAAAAAATATTGATTGGGACACAGTTTTACTTTTTGCATCTGGATTATCACTGGGGAAAGTTATAGAGAATTCCGGACTTGGTAAAATCATAGGAGATATATTCAGCGGATACTTCCAAGATGTAAATATCCTAATATTCTTTATCGCTCTCATCTTTTTCATAATAGTAGCTACAGAGATTATATCAAACACAGCAACAGCAATAACATTTATACCAATAGTTATACATTCATTACAAGCTGTAAATGTTGATATAACATATCCAGTTATGGCTACTATAATAGCTGCAAGTTTTGCCTTTGTGCTTCCAATATCCACTCCACCGAATGCAATAGTTTACGGAACAAAACTTATACCTATAAAAACAATGATAAAAACAGGAATCATACTTGATATCATCGGAGGTGTTATAATATTTATTTTCTTAAATCTTTTTAGAGGTGGCTGATGGCGGTAAAATGGGAATTTTCTGCAGGTGGTGTTGTTTACAAAAAAGAAGAGGATAAGATTTACATCTTACTTATCAGAAACAAAGACAGATATGGTTTTCCAAAAGGAAACGTTGAAAGAACGGAAAAGAAAGAAGATGCAGCTGTAAGGGAAGTGAAAGAAGAAACAGGAGTAGATGCAGAGATTGAAGACTACTTAGGTAATGTGGAGTATTGGTATAGGTCAGGAACAGATACTATACACAAATTTGTTTACTACTACCTTATGAAGTATAAGGGTGGAGATATAAATCCTCAGAAAGATGAGATAGAAGCTGCAGAGTTTGTAGATCTTGAGAAAGTAAATGAACTACTATCCTTTGATAAGGATAAGAAAGTTTTTGAGTTGGCTGTAAAAAAGTTAACAGATGCTTCCAAATCTAATTAAGGCAATTTTTTTTATATTACGGAAAGTTGATAGAAAAACAGCGTTAAAGCTTTCAAAAGTTATAGGTTTTATTCTGTATATCACAAACTACAGGAGATCTGTTGTTGAAAAAAACCTTCAGATAGCTTTCCCAGATAGAGACCAAAAATGGAGGAACTACATAAGGAAAAAATGTATGGAAAACATAGGAAGGGTATTAGTAGAGTTTCCAAGACAACCGGATTATGTGAAGTCTGGTAAAATAAAGGATATCGTTGTATTTGAGAAAGGCTTAGAAGAGATTAAAAATGAGAAAAACGGAGCCATAATAACAACTGCCCATTTATCTAACTGGGAGATAGCTGGAGCAGGGTTTAGTTATTACATTTCTGGATTAGTAGATTTAGCTTATAGACAGAGTAATAAAGGTATAAACCAGCTATTAACTGATATAAGAAATAGGTCAGGAATAGAAATACTGTTTCATGACCAACCGTTAAAAAAAATGGTACAGATTCTTCAAGAAGGAAAATTTTTATCTATATTTGTTGACCAAAACACATTAAAACATAGAGGTTATTTTGTAGATTTTTTTGGTTTAAAAGCATCTACTGTAAACTTACCAGCAAAGTTGGTTGTTAAATTTAAAAAACCCATCTACTTTGCATATATATACTTTGATGAAAAATCACAGGTTTATTTTCTAAATCTGGAAAAGCTAAAATATCAAGAAGGTAAAACGGAGGAAGAGACTACCTATAACATAGTTCAGGCCTACACTAAAGCCGTTGAAGAAGCCATTAAAAAACATCCAGATCAGTATCTATGGGTACATAAGAGATGGAAAACAAGAGAAAACGAAGAAGTTGAAAGAATATACGACTAAAACTATTGCAATCAAACTTAATCTGTTATATTCTTATCTACAATGAAAGGAGATGAAAGTGAAAAAATAAAGCCGGAGGTAAGTAAAATGACACCACTTAGGATTCAGAGAGTTATGATGTCCATAATTTTGATAACAGGTTTAATGCTGGATTTAAATGGCGTTGAATGGGGTAAGTATCTTATCTGGTTTGTAGCATTTATGTCACTGTTTGCAGGGATAACAGGAATTTGTCCTTCTGACAAGATACTTATGAAGATTACAGGTAAAGATAAGTTCTGCTAATGAGATTTATCCATCTGTCCGATACCCATCTTGGGTATCAACACCTTGGATTAGAAGATAGGAAGAGAGACTTTTTTGATGCTTTCAACTACGCCGTAGAGTATGCTTTACAGGAGGATGTAGATTTTATAATCCACACCGGAGATTTTTTTCATAGTTCAAGACCTTCAAATGAAACTTTACTTGAGGGTATAACTTTACTAAAAAAACTTCAGGATAAGAAGATTCCGATATACACAATATCAGGAAATCATGACAGAGGTAGTGGTACAAGAGACAGATCCCCCTTAGAGATATTAAAAGAACTTGGACTTAAAGTTGTTGACAACAGTTTTGAGAGTTTTCAAGATATAAACATATTCGGACTTAGACATATACACACGGTAAATTTAAGGAAGGTAGATTTAAGCTCAGTATTACAGGAACTTTATGAAAAGGCAGATAAAAGATCGTTTAGTATATTGATGTTACATCTTGAGTTTCAACCGATATTTTCATCTGGAATTAATTTTGAAAGCTCGATTCCTGAATGTTTTAACTATATAGGAATAGGACATTATCATCAAAGACAAGACCCATTCAAATTTAAGGATTCATTAGTAGTTTATCCAGGCTCTACAGAATACACTCAGTTCAATGAGAAAGAGTATTCAGAAAAAGGGTTCTACTTAATAAATGTAGAGAGTCAAAATGATGTAGAGTTTAAATTTATCCCAATTCCGACAAGGAAGTTTTTAACTTATAGATTTAAAGATGGAGATTTAGAGGCTGTTATAGACAGTATAGGTCAGATAGATTTTAGTGATAACAAAAAACCCATTCTTATTCTCAAAGGAATAACAGAAAAAAATCTCTCAAAAAAAGATATTATAAATCTCATAGAAGAGAGAGGATTTAAAGATAACTTTTTACATATCTCTATCAATATAGAAAAAGTAGAGAATGCCTATGAATTTACATTTATAGGAAATGATTCTGAAAAAAGTAGGGTTGAGATTGAAAAGATACTATCAGAAGATATAGATGAAGAGAATTTGAAATCTAAGGTACTAACAGTTATAAATGCTATAAATAGCTTTGAGAATATACAGGAGCTTGAAAATTATATAAAGGAGAATCCTGAATTATTTACAGTTTGGGAGAAGTTATGAAGATAGTAGATAAACTAAAAGAAACAAGTACAAGCATATCTTTTGAATTTTTTCCGCCAAAAACAGAAGAGGCTAAAAATCAGCTATTTAACACAATAAAGGAATTGCAACCTCTAAACCCAACTTTTGTGTCTGTGACATACGGAGCAGGGGGATCAACGAGAGAAAAAACAAGAGAGGTAGTAAAGAAGATACA